>JAFZDR010000195.1 GCA_017561105.1 Alistipes sp.
CATGAAGAGCGAGTTCGAGACCGCTTTGGCAGAGTTTGGCGTAATGCGTAAGGAGCTTGGTCGCGAGCAGAAGTCGCTCTGCTTGATGGAGTTGGCAACCATCGGTGGCCGTTATCTCCGCAAGATTGGAAAGTTGGACGATATGGAGGTGAGCGAGGAGAATAACGCTTGCTCTATCTTCGTCGATGTAGATATCGGGGGCCAGAAGGAGAAGTGGCTCTTGCAGTTCAAGAACGAAACCCACAACCACCCTACCGAGATTGAGCCGTTTGGTGGTGCTTCGACCTGCTTGGGTGGTGCAATTCGTGACCCACTGTCAGGTCGTGCCTATGTATATCAGGCTATGCGCGTAACAGGCGCGGGCGACATCTACAAGGGTGTAGATGAGACTATGGATGGTAAGTTGCCACAGCGCATCATTTCGCGCAAGGCAGCAGCCGGCTACTCGAGCTACGGTAACCAGATTGGTCTTGCAACAACCCATGTACGCGAGATTTTCCACGACGACTATGTGGCAAAGCGTTTGGAGGTTGGTGCTGTAGTTGGTGCGGTTAAGGCTGAGGATGTACGCCGCGAGAGTCCTGCTCCGGGCGATGTAGTTCTCTTGTTGGGAGGTCGCACGGGTCGTGACGGTATCGGTGGAGCTACCGGTTCGTCGAAGCAGCACACTACCGCTTCGTTGGAGGAGTGTGGCTCGGAGGTGCAGAAGGGTAACGCCCCTGAGGAGCGTAAGATTCAGCACTTGTTCCGTCGTGGCGATGTTACTCGCTTGATTAAGAAGTCAAACGACTTCGGTGCGGGAGGTGTATCGGTGGCTATTGGTGAGTTGACCGACGGCTTGGATATCTACCTCGATCGCGTACCTGTAAAGTATAACGGCTTGAACGCTACCGAGTTGGCTATTTCGGAGTCGCAGGAGCGTATGTCTGTTGTAGTTGAGAAGAAGGATGTAGAGGAGATGATCGCTCTCTGCCGCGAAGAGAATGTTGAGGTTACCCATGTTGCGGATGTAACCGACACTCGCCGTATGCGCATGTTCTACAAGGGCGAGAAGGTTGCCGATTTGAAGCGTGAGTTTATCGACTCGGCAGGTGCTCCACACTATACGAAGATTACCCTCGGCGCAGTGGCTGAGGAGAACCCATTCCACCGTGAGGTGGAGGGCGCAACTCTTCGCGAGAAGATGTTGAACAACTTGCAGGATAAGAATGTGGTATCGCAGCGTGGCTTGTGCGAGATGTTCGACTCGACAATCGGTCGTTCGACAGTCTTGATGCCATTCGGTGGTAAGACACAGCGCTCCGAGACTCAGGTTTCGATGCAGACATTGCCTGTACGCCACGGTAAGACATCGACTGCCAGCGTTATGGCATTCGGTTTCAACCCATATATTTCGGCTTGGTCGCCATATCACGGTGCTGAGTACGCTGTAGTAGAGGCTATCGCTAAGGTTGTGGCTTCGGGTGCTTCGTACGAGAAGATGCGCTTCTCTTATCAGGAGTATTTCGAGCGTATGACCGATGCTCGCTCGTGGGGCAAGCCAATGTCGGCATTGCTCGGCACTATCCGTATGCAGAAGGCGTTCGAGTTGCCATCGATTGGTGGTAAGGACTCGATGAGCGGTACATTCCAGAATATCAATGTACCTCCAACCCTTATCGCATTCGGTATCACTACTCTCGATGCTCGCAAGGCTATCAGCCCTGAGTTAAAGGAGGCTGGCAATGGCTTGTATCTCGTTAAGCACAATCCAAATGCAGATTGGACACCAAATACCGACGAGTTGAAGGCTAACTTCGTGAAGGTAACCGAGGAGATTCATAAGGGCAATATCGTTTCGGCTTATGCAATCGGCTTTGGTGGTGTTGCAGAGGCTGTTGCTAAGATGTCGTTCGGTAACGAGATTGGTGCAGCATTGACTTGTGATGAGGCTACCCTCTTCGACTACGCTTACGGTTCGATTTTGGTCGAGGCTAAGGAGGCATTCGAGGGCGCAGTGCTCGTAGGTCAGACAACTGCCGAGAAGAGCGTGAAGGTATTGGGCGAGGAGTTCTCTTTGGAGGAGCTCTACACAGCAAATACTGCTAAGTTCGAGAAGATCTACCCTGCTAAGGGCAAGTCGGGCGAGAAGTGCCGCGAGAGCAACTGCACCGCAGCTGCCCCTACATACAAGGGCGAGAAGGTGGAGAAGGTTCAGGTTTATTTGCCTGTATTCCCGGGTACAAACTGCGACTACGATACAGCTCGCGCATTTGAGCGTGAGGGTGCAGAGACTCATATCGGTGTATTCCGCAACCTCACTCCTGAGGATGTATTGCACTCGATTGACGCGATGGCTGAGGCTATCGACAAGTGCCATATCCTCGTATTGAGTGGTGGTTTCTCGTTGGGTGATGAGCCGGATGGTAGCGGTAAGTTCATCGCAAGCGTCTTGAATAACTCAACTGTAACAAAGGCCGTTCACGCCTTGATTGAGCGCGGTGGTTTGATTTTGGGTATCTGTAATGGCTTCCAGGCTCTCGTTAAGTCGGGATTGTTGCCATATGGAAAGCTCGGTATGATGACCGTAGAGTCGCCTACCCTCTTCCATAACGATATTCACCGTCACATCTCGCAGATTGTTTCGACTCGCGTCGGCACCACCGCATCGCCTTGGTTGTCGTCGTTCCAGGTTGGCGATTTGCACTCTATCGCAGTGAGCCATGGCGAGGGTAAGTTCGTGGTTAGCGAGGAGATGGCCGAGGAGTTGTTCGCAAATGGTCA
>JAFZDR010000196.1 GCA_017561105.1 Alistipes sp.
CACCATAATGTAGTCCCACTGCTCGTCGGCTAATCCGTGCTGAATTGAACATTTCTTACGTTTTCTGAGCTTGCCATCTTCTCCGACCTTGCGGTATTCGTAGGCCTTCTTCTCGCTTTTGAGGTTGGCAAGGTGCTTCTGAAGGTGGCATCCTCCGATGTAGAGATTGCCTGCAATGATTGTTACACCCTCGGCCTTGCCAAGTTCGTGGAGATGCTGTTCTACAACATCCATTGAAAAACTGTTGCCGATGGCGAGCACTTTGATCTCGCGAGCTTCAACATTCAGTATAGTAGCCAATGCGGCTACGATGACAATGAATAATCTCTTCATATTGTATGGTTAATTTGCGTCTAATCAAAGACTAAGGTTTCATACCGATCTTGTTGTCGTGATAGTCGGTGAACTTGTCAACCTCGTATTTTCTACCGAAGCGATCGGTTGCAATAACCTTAACCTTTGCATTCTTATTTTTAAGGGTGTAATAATACATGTGGGTATTTGCTGTCCAACTACCATTGCTTGGCTCCTTGTTTGTTTTGCTGTATCTGTCCAATACTCCCATGTGAATACCTACTACCCACATATCGTTGCCGGCTACTACGCCATCTTTGATGCGTCGAGGATCGTCGTAAGTATAGCTTCCCACCAACTCTTTGCTATATGATGCAGAGGTGTCCGATATGAGTTTCATCTTGCCTGAATACTCGCCATCCTCGTAGACCTCAATTTTCCACTTAGAGTCGGCGTTGAAAACATTTGCAAGAATCTGGTCGTCTGCAAAGTTGAAAGAGTAGTAGCCCTCAACGCCATTTGTGTTATCATCCTTTTTTGCACCGGTGATTGCATTTCCTCGATAGAGTCGCAACTGATAGTCGCGCGAATTCATACCCTCGTGGTATCCCATATAATACCAATCCGAGAATCCCGAACCTTCGCTGATAAATACTCCATATCCGTTAGGAGTGCCATCACCGCACAAGTTCGATGTCCACCAAGTTCCGCATACGGTGCCTACATTGTGCTCGTAGACATTAGGGAATGTTTTGTTAGGCTCTTTGTTCAAGTTATAGTGAGTGTGTCCCGAGAGAACATGAGCCTCCTTGAACTGGTTGAGCAACTGGTGAACATCGCCAATATGATTTATACTTCCGATAGCTCTGTAGTAGTGCAATGGAATATGTACGCAGAGAACAACGGTCTTATCCTTTGGCACAACTGCGAGGTCCTGCTTCAACCACTCGTACTGCGAGTCGAGGAATCCGCCTGTGTAATTTGCCATCGAGGTGGTAGAGTTGTAAACAATGTCTCGCATACCGACAATGTGTACATTTCCTCGGTTGAACGAGAAGTTGATAGGTCCGTTGGTTACCTCGAATGCGCGCTGAGCTTTGATATTGTATGTGCTGCTATTATTGTCAGGCTCTACAGGACTGACCTCGTCGTAGTAGTTCGCGTCGTGGTTACCCATAACCTGATATACAGGTAATTTCATCTTGTTGTAGTGCATGGCGTCGCGCATCTGGTCTCGGAATGCCTCGCTGTTTGAACCACTCGAGTTCGATATGATATCACCCAATGTTATACCATAGCAAGGGCAATCCATACTCTTAACATATTGACCAATTGCAGGTACTGCCTCCTTTGTAAATCGCGAAAGCTTGGTCTTCGATGATACCTGAGGGTCAGCAAACGCAAAGAGTGCGAACTTCTTCTCTGCACCACCCTCGATCTTACGCAAAGCAAAGTTGTACTCTTTTACGCCCGATTCGCGGAGTGAGAAGAATTTAGGCAGACCATTTCCGCCGATGGTAACCTTATACTCCGACGGAAGCGAGTAGAAGATATACCACGAGTCGATATTTGGCTTCATCGAGTAGAAGCCCTCGTTGTCGGTCAAAACAACCTGGAAACCGTCGCTGACAGCTACGCCCTCGATTGCCTCATTAGTATCCTTGTCATAGAGGTAGCCGTAAATGTAGTCCTTAGGAAGGTCCAATTTGCGAATAATCTTGAGATTGTCGAAGCAAAGCTGCTTGTCGGCTACGATTTTGAAGTAGCAATCGGAAGTGATATTATCAACAGTGTATGCGATATTCTTCCACTTTGGAGTCTCTGTTACAGCCTCAACAAAGATACTCTCGCTCCACAGCACTGTGCCGTCGCCCTTAACAATCGATGCGGTTGCGTTTACGGTCGAACCGTCAATCTCTGCCGAATATGCGCAGAGACTGAAACTGATATCTGCCGAAACCTTCTCTCCCTCGGTCAATGCGGTGAACTTAGGCGAGGACAATTCGCTGTTAGATGAGTATGCATTACCGAGCTTAACATATCCCGGACGGATGTAGATATTCGCCTTTGTGCCGTTCCAATCGGTTATATCAAGCAATTTTTTGATTCCTGCACTCCAGCCGAGGAGCAAACCTCCCTCATCACCAGCCTTTGTTGCCAAGTGGCAATCCTCGTTGCTCTCTGCAAGCGAACCCAAAGAGTAGCTGAGCTTATTCTCAACATCGCTGTTAAGACGAATACCCGCTGCCGAGTTCATATAGTCGTATCCCCAGCAGAGCTTGTCGAAATTCTGAGTTAAGATGTTGCGTCTTAAGATGCCGTCATCGAGCGAAATCTCGAGAGGTGCCGATTTTCCATTCTCCGAATCCACCACCTCGATGTAGAAAGTGTTATCGCAGTCGAGGAATGGCACGGTAAATCGGTGCTGGCTCGTGTTCTCTACCGAATATTTGAACTCATGCACCTGTTCCGCGAGATTTACATCTTTGTAAACTCGAACGGTGTAATCTATGGCATTTCCGGTGTCGGCTGGCCAAGCGATTGTTACGCTGGTGGTAGAAGTAGCCTCCTGCGACAGTGTAAATGCTGCCTCTTGCGGCTGAGTTGTGTTGTCAGGTGCAACACAGCCGACGAATAGAGCCACTATTGCAGTTGAAAAAAGTGACAGTAAAAGTTTTTTAGTTTTCATATATTTTAGGTTTAATCTTATAAATGCAACATTAGTTGCACAAATTTATAAGTTTTTGCTATATTTGCAAAGTATTTATGATAAAATTACATTTTAATATGATGAAAAAAGCTTGTGTATTTCCCGGTCAGGGCGCTCAATATAGCGGAATGGGAAAAGAACTCTATGAGCAGAATGACGAAGCGAGAGCAATGTTCGAGAAGGCGAACGAGATCTTGGGCTTCAGAATTACAGATATAATGTTTGAGGGTAGTGCCGACGATCTTAAGCAGACAAAGGTTACACAGCCTGCTGTATTTCTTCACTCGGTAATCTTGGCAAAGGTGCTTGGTGTAGAGCCTGCAGCCGTAGCCGGACACTCGCTCGGTGAATTTTCAGCATTGGTAGTATCGGGTGCACTCTCGTTCGAGGAGGGCTTGATGCTCGTGTCAAAGCGTGCAATGGCTATGCAGCGAGCTTGCGAGATGGAGCAGGGTACTATGGCTGCAGTCATAAGATTGGATGATGCAGTCATCGAGCAGATCTGCGAGGGTATCGACGGCGTAGTCGTTGCTGCAAACTACAACTGCCCGGGTCAGCTCGTTATTTCGGGTGCTGTCGATGCTGTGAATGAGGCTTGCGTAAAGTTGAAGGAGGCGGGTGCTCGTCGCGCTTTGGTTTTGCCTGTGGGCGGAGCTTTTCACTCTCCACTTATGGAGCCTGCGCGTAAGGAGTTGGCTGAGGCTATCGAGGCGGCACACTTCAACGAGCCTGTTTGCCCAATCTACCAGAATGTTGACGCTAAGCCACATACCTCACCCGAGGAGATTAAGCAAAATCTTATTGCTCAGCTCACTGCGCCGGTGAAATGGACTCAGATTGTGGAGCAGATGACTGCAGATGGCTTTACAAGCTATCTTGAGTTGGGTCCCGGAACGGTTTTACAGGGGTTGATTTCTAAAATTTCACCCGATGCAGAGGTGGAAAGTAAGGGTACTTTTTGAAAAATATCACTATTTTTTGAAAAAATTTTAACAAAGGCGACGGTTGTTCGCCTTTTTTTATTATCTTTGCGTTAGGTTAAATAAAAATGGGAAAGGTAAAATGAGCTCGTTGATAGATTTTTTCAATAATCAAGCGACCGATAAAGGTCTGTCTCACAAGAACAATCTTCTCAAGCGAAATATCATCGCTTATATGGCTATAAACGGCGAGGTGACGCTTGCCGAGCTGACTAAGGAGTTGAAAATCAGCGTTCCTACAATCACCAAGCTCGTTCAAGAGTTGGTGGATGAGAATATCGTATCGGATTTGGGTAAGGTCGAGACGCAGGGCGGTCGTCGTCCGAATGTCTTTGGTTTGACCTGCTCTACACTCTATTTTGCAGGTGTGCATGTTGGTCGTGACAGAATGACTTGCGTGATTACCGATTTGCAGAATAATCTTGTCTATGAGGTTGTTTACGATGATTTTGAGCTTGTGGATAGAGAGTCGTGCCTGGATCAGATCTGTAGCAATATCGTAAAGTTTCTCGACGAGTGTAACTTCGACCGCTCTAAAATTCTCGGCTTGGGTGTCTGCATTGTAGGTCGCGTAAACACCTCTGAGGGTCGTTCGTTCCACTACTTCACATCGTTCGACGAGTCGTTGCGTGAGATTATCGAGAGTAGAGTGGGCTTGCGCGTACTTGTAGAGAATGATACCCGCGCTCGTTGCTATGCCGAGTATAACTTCTCGCGTTCGAAGTCGGAGAGCAATGTCATCTACCTCCACCTCGGCTTGGGTGTTGCGATTGGTATTGTGAGCGACGGCAAGCTCTACTATGGTAAGAATGGCTTTGCGGGCGAGTTCGGACATATCCCATTCTTCAACAACGAGAAGATCTGCTTCTGCGGTAAGAAGGGCTGCCTCGAGACCGAGGTTTCGGGTATCGCCATTGAGGAGAAGATGAACGAGTTGGTGCGCAATGGTGCAAATACAATTCTACGCAAGCGCTACGAGGCTAAGGAGCAGATTCATATCAACGATATCGTAAACGCAGCGCGTAACGACGATAACCTCTCTATCGAACTTATCGAGGAGGCGGGCGAAAAGGTCGGCAAGGCTGTGGCGTTCCTTATCAATATCTTCAACCCCGAGAGTGTTATTGTCGGAGGTAACTTGGCGGCCGCAGGCGACTATATTATGTTGCCATTGAAGTCTGCAACCAACAAATACTCGTTGAGCCTTGTCTATAAGGATACAAAGTTCCGTGTGTCGAAGATGGAGGCAAATGCTAATGCGTGGGGTGTTGCGATGTTGATGCGTAACTTGATCATCGGTTTGTAACTTCTCCCGCTATGAAACTTCGCATCGAGGGCGAAAATATAGTTTTGCGTAGTGTCGATTCTTCGGATATCGACACTATACTTTTATGGGAGAACTCCACCGCGGAACCTCTCTATGGAGTCTATGATGAGCAATACTCGCGCGAGGATGTGGCACACTTTGTCGAGCTGCAACAACGCTATTCGTTGGCTGAAACCGAGCAGTTGCGACTGATGATTTGTTCGCACGAAGGCGAACGGTTAGGGGCTGTAGACCTCACCGAATATGATGGCCGAAAGGCGTCGGTTTCAATCTTAATTTTCGATTTATGTAATCGTCGTAAAGGTTTTGCTGTAAATGCGTTGCAACTTACAGCGGAGTATGCAGCATCACTCGGTGTAGATACTCTTTGTGCCACGATACATCCCGACAATATACCGAGCATAAGTCTGTTCAAAAAGGCGGGCTTTGAGTTGGAAGCTGGGATGCTTTACCGAAAGAGATTGTAACCCCCAAAAAGATAAAAAAGAAGGTGTAGAATTTTATTGTGAAAACTACGAAATTTGCACATAGAATGAGGAAAGTTTAATATTTTTTTGTTAAAAAGTTACTTATTTCGGCTTTTTTGCAGTTGTTTTGGCGTTTGATGTAGCGAATTGCGAAAAATAGATTACCTTTGCAGCCAGAAATAACGAAATTATAGATAGGTATGAAAAATTTTAACAGCGACTCTTCGTCTGCACTTTCGCGCTTTGCAAAGGATAAGCGCTTGCGCACAGAGCGTACTACAACTCGCAGCGAGCGTCCGGCTTCGGCTCGTCCTACTTCGGCTCGTCCGGAGCGTACAAAGCGAGCATCGTTCAATCCGAATTTCACCGATGACAACCGTCCAAAGCGCAATGCCGAGGGCTCTTTCAAGTCGAATAGCCGTCCAACTCGCGATTTTGGTGCAAAGGGTGGCAAATTTGAGGGTAAGAGCAAGTTCGAAGGTCGCGGAAAGTTCGAGAATAAGGGCGAGGGTCGTGGCGAGCGTAACGAGCGCACCTTCAAAGGCAAGAGCGATGGCTTCAAGGGCGGTCGCAAGCCAATGGGTGGCAAGCGCGACGGTGGTTACAAGGGCAAGCCTGCAGCTGAGCGCAGCTATCCAAAATACAATCCAAACAAGGTTACAGGCGAGGTTCGCTTGAATCGTTTTGTTGCACAGTCGGGACTCTGTTCGCGTCGCGAGGCCGATGAGTTTATCGCAGCAGGCTTGGTTAGCGTAAACGGCGTTATCGTAACCGAACTCGGTACAAAGGTTTGGCCTACCGATGTTGTGAAGTTTAACGATGAGCGTTTGCAGGGCGAGAAGAATGTTTACCTCGTATTGAATAAGCCGAAGGGCTATGTTACAACCCTCGAGGATGACCACGCCGAGAAGACTGTTATGGAGTTGGTGCAGAATGCTTGCAAGGAGCGAATCTATCCTGTAGGTCGCCTCGATAAGAACTCGTTGGGTTTGTTGCTCTTTACAAACGACGGCGATATTACACGCCAGTTGACTCACCCGTCATTGCGCAAGAAGAAGATCTACGAAGTTACTTTGGATAAGGCGCTCACACGCGCTGACCTTGAGCAACTTGCAGAGGGCATTACTCTTGAGGATGGTGATATCTTCTTCGATGAGATCTCGTACATTAAGGATGATAAAAAGTC
>JAFZDR010000197.1 GCA_017561105.1 Alistipes sp.
GCAGCTCCTTCATCGGAATAAGATCGCACTTTTTGTTACCCGACACCTTTGCTGCAAGCTTCAAATCGACCTCCTTGTCGCCCTGAATTACGCAGACAAAGTGGCCATTGCGATCGCCCTTGAGCACCAAAGTCTTATATACTCGCTCGATAGGTTCGCCGAGTGACTCTGCAACATGGGTTGCCGCGAGGTCGTTTTCATCCACCTCGTAAGGTATCAACTCGTAGGCAATCTTCGCCTTGTCGAGCAGACGCGCAGCATTGGTCTTATTTATATTCTGCTTAGCCATAATATATCCTGTGTGCCACAGCGTGGCATTTTGTAGATACCTCTTTTTTTACTTCTCGAAGAGTGCCTTTGCGATGCCCATCTCCAAGCCGCGTAACTCTGCCAAGCCGCGCAGGCGACCGATGCAGCTATAGCCCGGATTACTCTTCTTGTGGAGGTCGTCAATCATACGATGTCCGTGGTCCGGACGCATAGGGATTGACACGCCGCGACGCTGCTGCAACTCCAAGAGTGCCTTCATCACACCATACATATCGACATCGCCCTCGAGGTGGTTCGCCTCGTGGAAGTTGCCATCCGCATCGCGCTCGGTGCTTCGCAGGTGGACAAAGCCCACGCGGTCGCCAAAGCGCTGCATCATATCGGCACAGTCGTTTGCACTGCTCACGCCGAGTGAGCCTGTGCATAAGCACAAGCCGTTACTCTTGTTAGGTACAGCCTCAATCATCGCCTCGAAATCTTCGGCACAGCTCATAATTCGCGGCAAACCGAGTATCGACATCGGAGGATCGTCGGGGTGGATAACCATCACCACGCCCACCTCATCTGCTACAGGGCAGATCTCGGCGAGGAATGCCACCAAATTGGCACGCAAAACCTCGGGTGTAATATCCTTATAGCGATCGAGCTCTGCCTGGAACTGCTCCAATGTAAAGCTCTCCTCCGAGCCTGGCAGTCCTGCAATCATATTGCGAACCAAGGTGTCGCGCTCGGCATCGCTCATCTGCTCGAAGCGAGCCTTGGCCTTGCTCCTCTCCTCCTCGGTGTAGTCGGCCTCGGCACCCGGGCGCTGCAACAAGAAGAGGTCGAACGCAACGAATGCCGCACGCTCAAATCGCAGAGCCTGACTTCCATCGGGCATACGATACTCCAGGTCGGTACGAGTCCAATCGAGTACGGGCATAAAGTTATAGGTGATAACCTTGATGCCGCATGCTGCCAAATTGCGTATGCTCTGCTTGTAGTTCTCGACATATCGCTCGTAGTCGCCCGTGCGGGTCTTTATGTGCTCGTGTACGGGTACACTCTCGACTACCGACCAGACAAGTCCCGCCTCCTCGATAATCTGCTTGCGCTTCTCAATCTCCTCGATGGTCCAAACCTCGCCATTTGGGATGTGGTGCAGCGCATTTACTATACCCGTAGCACCAGCCTGACGAATATCCTGCAACGATACGGGATCGTTCGGGCCATACCATCGCCAGCACTGCTCGCACTTATATACTTTGCTCATATTTATACTCCGCTAAAAATACTGAAACCGCCATCTACAGGTAAAACGGTACCGGTGATGAATTTCGATGCGTCGCTGGCATAGAATACCACCGCGCCGTGCAACTCGTCAGCCTCGCCCAATCGTCCAAACGGCGTAGCGCGTACAACATCCTTGGCACGGTCGCTGAGCGAACCGTCAGGGTTGGTCATCAGCGTACGGTTCTGCTCTGTGATGAAGAATCCCGGAGCAATGGCATTTACTCTCACACCTTCACCTACCTTCTTCGCCATCTCGACAGCCATCCAGCGAGTGAAGTTGTCGATAGCGGCCTTCGATGCCGAATAGCCCACCACGCGAGTTACAACGCTCTGCGCAGTCATCGACGAGATATTGATGATCGAGCCCTTTTTCTGCTTTGCCATCTGCTCGCCAAAGATAACTGTTGGGATAACTGTACCCATAAGGTTGAGGTTCATAACACCGTTGAACGCAGCAAAGTCGATATCGAGGAAGCTCTTGTCGGGCATGATCGTCGCACCCGGCATGTTGCCACCTGCGGCGTTAATCAGCACATCTACGCTGCCCCACTTTGCAACAATCGCTTCGCGAGCAGCCACAAGAGCGTCGCGGTCGAGCACATCGGCCTGACAAAAGATTGCCTCGGCACCTATTGCGCTCAACTCTGTAGCCAAAGGCTCGCCCTTCTCGGGTTTGCGACCAACGATTGCGACATGCACGCCCTGCTCGGCCAAACAACGAGCCATCGAGGCTCCCAAAACTCCGTAGCCACCTGTAATTACGGCTACTTTACCTTTAATGTCGAACATCTATGCTCTGTTTAATCTTTTCTCTATTTGAAGACATCGTTCAAAACCGCTGCAAGACGATAACCTGCGCGTGCAAGTTGCTGCTCGGCAAACTTGATGTCTTCGTTCGACATAGTGCGTGTGATTTTGGTACCTGCAACGCAAGATACGGTCCAACGGCCTCGGCGTGCGGTATCCTCAGCCCAAGTGTAGACATCACCCTTCGACAACTCCTCGCGCTCACGCTTTGAAGCGCGGTCAACCAAGTGTGCAACATCCTTATAGCCCCAATCGTGATAGGTCTTGAGGAGGTGACCATCCCAATATGAGTGGTAGGACATCTCCTTGCCGCGGAAGATTACAGGGTACTGACCCGACGACTGCTCATCCTCGTAGCGTACATGCTTTGGACAGTGGATATCACCCACGATATGAACGATAAACGCCAACGACACCACGCGTGCCGAGTCGCTCATCTCCTTGTGGTTATTCTTCAGATTCTCGATAATTGGCTCGATGCGAAGAAGGCAGTTCTTCACATACTCGGTACCACGACGCTCGCTACGGTAGATTGAGCCGTCGACATTTGCCTGGAACGAGTGTCCCCATACGGTCATTCGCGGAGTGTTGGTTGCATCGAAGCCCACATCGATAAGGTGCTCCGCGCGGTAGTCATCCGGATAAGATGAGTAGCTGATAATCGACTTACCATCCAAATACTTGTCAATTGTCTTTTTAGCCTTAGGCGAGAGGTAGCTCTCTGCAATGTAGGCAACTGTTGAGTGGCCAAGTCGGCCCCAACCATAAGCGGGCGATGATGCTAACAAAATCGCACCTAAAATCAAAAACAGACTCTTTTTCATACTCTTTTTATGTTAGTTGTTTACTATTATTTGCGCTTGATAAAGAGCAATCCGTCGGCATACGAATGGAACTTGCTCTTTGGCATTGTGATCTTAACTTCGCCCTTGGTATTTGGCTTGAAGTTGAAGCGGCCGAGGCTGATCCACTCGCCCGAAGTCTGACCTACAAGCTTAATGCTGCGAAGGTCTATATCCTTGGTAACGAGCTGCTTGCCAACTTTAGCCTCGATCTTTACACGCTTGTTAATCTTGCCCTTAAGGCGCTGATACGAGTAGATCTCCCACTCGCCCTTCAAGCCCTTTGGAAGGGTGTAGGTTATAGAGCTCTCGTCTGTACCGCCAAGGCGTACCAAGTAGGTACGGCCATAGCCACGATTACCTGTCTTGCGAATCCAGTCGCTACCGAGCTTTACATACTCCGAGTTGTCGTCAACGATAATATCAGGTGTCGAACCATCGAGGTATGGATCGCGCTCAAAGAGGCGGTTTATCTCCTGGCTGTTAACATCTTGTACCGCCTTGCCCTTAGCGAGCTTTGTGGCGATAGCTGCCGCCTGGCCGAGAACCATAAATACAGGCTCCATGCGGATTGATCCGAATGCGATGTGGCTTGCCGAAAGACATACCGGCACCAAGAGGTTGTCGCACTCGTTGCGCTTTGGAGTGATTGCACGATAAGAGATAGGGTATGGGCCTGCGGTGTGCTCCTCGACATTACCCTCGTTCTTCACCATCTTGACGCCATTTTTCTCCACCACTACGCGCTTGCAGTTGTGCGAATCCATATTGTAGGCTGCGTAGGCAATACCGTCATCAACGGTAACCTTGTGGTCGCAGTCGTGCTGTGTGCAGACATACTCACCAACCATGCGTCGCGCCTCGCGGATGTAGAGCTGTGGCGAGAAGTGGTTGTTGTCGAGGTACTCATCCTTCGGATAGCCCCAACGAAGCATCTCCTTGCGGATACTCTCGGGTACGCGCTCGTCGTGTCCTACGAAGTAGAGCAAGCCCTTGGTATAATCCTCATGTGCCTTTACAATCTTTGCACGCTCCTCGTACGAAGCCTCCGGGTAGTTCCAGTTGCAACCAATCATATCGGTAGAGAATCCGCCACGATTGTTTACATCGGTCTTGCGATTAGGCATACGGCTCCAAATAAAGTAGTTTGCAAGCTTTGTCTTCTCGGGTTGTGCCTCCATAAGGCGGATAAGCAACTCATACTGTGAAGGATCGTAGTTGTCGGGCTTGGTGATAGGCACCAAATTCTTAGGGTTGTCGGTCAAGCACAAACGGAAGTTGTAGGCTTGTACAAGCTTGTCGCCCTTGCCTATGCCGTTGCAATCCATATCCTGAATGTGTGGCAGCAGACCGCTTGCAGGGTTGCCCTTCTCGACATACGGATCTACGCCGTCAGGGAATTGGTGGTTGCGCTTGTGGAAATACTCGCCACTCCACTTCTCGCCATACACCGAGTTGTCCTCGCGACCAACAAAGTAGCTAACCTTTGCTGCGGCCATCAAGTCGCCCTCGTATGTGGCGTCGATAAAGTAGTCGGCCTCGATCTTCAAACTGCCACTCTTGCCTGTAAAGCTTGCGCCTACGATATGGTTGTCGCTCTTCTCCACCTTGTCGAGGTAGTTGCCCTTGTAGAGAGTTATATTCTTATGCTCGGCATACTTCTCTATGATTGTGAGAGCAGCCGAAGGCTCGAATGTCCACGACTCGAGGCGACCATAGTGCTCGCCAAGAGCGCGATAGAACTGCTTTGCGATACCCATAACGACCTGCTTGTTGCCGATGTCGGTCTGACCAAGACCTCCGGTTGTAAGGCCGCCCAAACGCTCCTCGGGGCATACGAGTGCTACCTTCATATCGAGCTGCGCAGCCGAATATGCCGCTACAACGCCCGCCGAGGTGCCACCATAGATACACAAGTCGTATTTCTGTGCCATTGCCGAAACGGAAATGATCACCGACAAGATAGTTACAAGATACTTTTTCATTATTTCTGTGTTGTTAGAGATTTATATATAGCAAAGGTAGCTAATTAAAAGCTATTTTCAAAATATAATTATGTGTAGGACGCCTTGAAAACTGCAAAAATGATTAGGTATAAATACCTATTTACACGCCAAAATGGCTGTTTTTGTGCTAAGATAGAACTTTTTTATCTATATTTGCTCGCGTAAATATGGCGAAAGAGCCCGAAATTACAATCGTATTATGCTATTATCAGTATTCAACTATGTTTGGCTTGTAGCATTGTTCTGCCTCGTTCCTGCAGGAGTGTTGTGGTTGTGCCGCAAGTATCCTATCCTCGACAAAATCGGCCCTGTAATGATTCTCTACGCTATCGGTTTGGTGATTGCAAACATCCCTATGCCGGCTGAGATCGTGAAATTGCAAGGTATCATTCCAACCATCATGATACCGTTGGCTATTCCGATGATGTTGTTTGGTTGCACCTTCAAGACCAGCGAGATTTCGCTTCAGGCTCGAATAATTGCCAGCGGTGTGATATCAGTATCTTTGGCTGTCGTAGGTGGCTACCTTCTCTTTGGCAAGGACCTTCCTCAGGGCGCTGAGATTGGCGGTATGTTGGCCGGAAAGTGCACCGGAGGTACACTCAATGCTGTAGCTTTGAAGGAGAGCCTTCACATCGACAATCTGACCTATCTATCGATTACGATATACGATATTATCATCTGCTTCCTCTACTTCGTATTCCTCTTGGGTGGCGGTATTCGCCTTTTCCGCTGGCTCTATGGCGAGAAGACCAGACTTAACATCTCGGAGGAGGATGCAGCCGAGATTAAGCGCGAGATGGCAGCCGTAAAGGAGAATCCATATAAGGGTCTTAACTCAAAAAAGGGCTACACCCAGATGGGTAAAATCCTCTGCCTGACTATCTTCGTAGTTGTCGTATCGTTCGGTTTGGCCTACCTTGTAGGTTGGTTGGCCGGTGCCGATCTGGCAAACTTTATGAACGAGAAGAAGGGCGGTTGGTTTATGGCTCCGTTTATCCTTGCAATCACAACTTTGGGTATCGGATTTTCGTTCTGGAAACCTGTTCGTAAGCTCCATCGCAGCTACGACCTCGGAATGTATCTCATCTACATCTTCTCGTTGGCTATTGCGTCGATGGCAGACCTC
This sequence comes from Alistipes sp., assembly GCA_017561105.1. GTDB lineage: Bacteria > Bacteroidota > Bacteroidia > Bacteroidales > Rikenellaceae > Alistipes. Next base: position 6,327 of record JAFZDR010000197.1, read on the forward strand.
TCGAACCTGAGGATTATGGAGAATCTCCACATTATCGCATTCCTTTCATTCGCAATTTTTGTATCGTTGTTTATTCACGCTATCATATGCCGTTTCCTGAAGGTCAATGCCGATTCGATGGTTATCTCGTCGGTGGCATTTATCAACTCGCCGCCATTTGTGCCTATGATTTCGAATGCTATGAAGAATCGTGCGGCATTAGTTACAGGTATCAGCTCGGGACTTATCGGATATGCCGTCGGCAACTACCTTGGCATCCTGATAGCGAAGCTATTACATTTACTCTAAAACGGAACAATTATGCGTAAATTTTTCGCTTTGACATTTGCAGCCGTGATGTTGGTATCATTCAACGCATCGGCCGAACCAAAAAAGGAACAGAAGGATAACACCGAGGCTGTAGCGGCCGACGCCAAGAAGCAGACCGTAAAGAAGGGTTGGAACTTTGCGCCATTCCCATCGATAGGCTACAACAGCGACACCGGTTTCCAGATTGGTGCATTGTGCGAGATCTTCGACTACGGTGATGGCTCAACCTATCCGGGCTACCGCCACAAGTTCAATGTCGATTTGTCGTGGACCACAAAGGATCAGGTTAAGCTCCACTTCTTCTACGACTCCAAATACCTTATCCCGAAGGTGCGTTTGACATTTGCTGCAACATATATCCTTGCTCAGATGTATCCGTTTATGGGCTTCAATGGTAGCGCTTCGCCATATTACGAGCACTTTGCAAGTGGCAAGAAGCAGGAGAATCGTGTGGCAATGTACAATATTAAGCGCAATATGATGCGTGTAATGGCGGACTTCCAAGGCGATATCACCTCGAATAAGTTCCGTTGGGCTGCAGGTATCTCGTACTGGTGGTACGATATCCAGGATATCACCCTCAAGAAGAAGGGTGCACCTGCCTACGATACCACTCCGAATGACTATCTGACAGGACAGGATGTTGGATATGCGTCGTTGTGGCAGCTCTATAAGGCTGCAGGCCTTATCAAGGCCAACGAGGCTAATGGTGGCCACCACCTCGAGTTGAAAGCGGGTTTGGTTTACGATAGCCGCGAGCACGAGGCTGATCCTTCGCGCGGTATCTGGGCTGAGGTTTATGCTTATGGCTCACCCGATATCCTCAATGGTCGTGGCAAGAATGGCTACAACTACCTCAAGTTGGCAGCTCACTTCCGCCAATATGTGCCACTCTGGAAGGATAAGATTGTATTCGCTTACCACCTCGCTTATCAGGGTAAGTTGGCCGGTAATGCGCCATATTACACCTTGCAGAATATCAACACTCTCTACCTCCGCCAGATTATCTCGGATGGTTTGGGAAGTATCAACACCGTGCGTGGCGTACCATACAACAGTGTGATTGGCGATGGCTATGCATGGGCAAATGTCGAGATGCGATTTAAGATTGTATCGTTCCGCTTTATAAAGCAGAACTTCTACCTCGCAACCAACCCATTCTTCGATATGGGCGCGTGCGTACAACCTTATCGCTTGGATGAGATGAAGTCGGTACTCACAAACAACGAGTTTACTCAGGCCGAGAAGAATCTTATCTATACAGGCCAGAAGGAGAAGCTGCACATGAGTGCAGGTGTAGGTCTTAAGTTGGCTATGAACCGCAACTTTATCCTCTCTGCCGAGGTTGCTGTGCCACTCAACACAACGGTTTATACCAATACCAACCTGAATGTTCCGGTTGATCAGCTTGTAACAAAGAAGTCGTATAAGCCGGGTGTGAATATCGGTTTGAACTACATCTTCTAAATAGGGGTTACAACCACAACGAGCCTGCTAAATATGCGTTTAGCAGGCTCGCTTTATTTATATATTATTTGTATTTAAATTCTTTACTTACTACATCCATGGGACTCGAACGGTGGCAGAAGCCGAGAGCAGAGCGAAGAGAAGGCTGTTGCAATCGGAGATTGTTGTCTTTGGCTGATGTAGGCTGAAAATTTATTTTCAAAGAGATTCATCAGCTAAAGACAATAATTTGCGACAGCAAACAACAGCCGAAAGTAGACAACTTTGCCGAGGCGTAACAAGCTGACCGAGTGCCTTTATCAAACGAAACAAGCGACCCGAATAGGTCGCTTGTGAAGTGCGGATAAAGGGACTCGAACCCCCACGCCTCTCGGCACCAGATCCTAAGTCTGGCGTGGCTACCAATTACACCATATCCGCCTTAGTGCGATGCAAAGGTAAGCAATTTTTTACAATTCACAACCTTGCCCCAATTTTTTTGAGGGAAATTCGCATAAAAGTGCTAAATTTGCACATCGTAAAACGAGTTATATGCCGCAGATAGTAAACCTCACACTTTCGCCCAAGCAGGCCTCCGAAGCAAAGCTTTATACGCCATTGGTAGCACGCGAGTTGCGCATCAAGGAGAGCAATATCGCCCTCTTGCGCATCGTCAAGCGCTCGGTGGATGCAAGGCGCGGAGCGTTGAAGGTCAATCTCTCGCTCGAAGCCTACATCGACAAGGAGGAGCAGCCGGCACCTCTCCACTTCGACTATCCGTCGGTGGAGAGCAAGTCGGAGGTTATCATCATTGGCGCGGGTCCTGCGGGCCTATATTGCGCCTTGCGCCTTATCGAGTTGGGCTTGCGACCTATTCTTTTTGAGCGCGGCAAAGAGGTTGTCGAGCGCGGCAAGGATATCGCTAAAATCCAGCGCAACCAGGGTGTAAATCCCGACTCAAACTACGCCTTTGGCGAGGGTGGTGCGGGTACCTTCTCGGATGGCAAACTCTTCACTCGCAGCAAGAAGCGCGGCGACTATAACCGCGCCCTGCAACGCCTTGTGTTTCACGGTGCTTCGCCCGAAATCCTATACGAGGCACACCCCCATATCGGCTCGGATAAACTACCTCGAATTATCGCCAATATGCGTGATGCAATTCGTGCAGCGGGAGGCGAGGTTCACTTCGAAAAGAGGGTCGAGGAGCTGATCGTTAAAAATGGCCGCGTCGAGGGCGTTGTTGCAGGTGGCGACAGGATCTTGGCACAAGCTGTGGTGGTGGCTACGGGACACTCGGCACGCGATGTCTACCACATGTTGCACCGTAGCGGTATTCGCCTCGAGGCTAAACCTTATGCTATGGGCGTGCGTATCGAACACCCTCAGCAGCTCATCAACAATATCCAATATCACCGCTCTCCCGATATGGAGTATCTCCCTTCGGCATCCTACTCGCTTGTGGCGCTGGTGGGAGGTCGAGGAGTCTACTCATTCTGTATGTGTCCGGGCGGATTTATCGTGCCTGCATTGACCGATCAGAGCGAGTCTGTGGTAAATGGAATGTCGCCATCGCATCGTAACTCGCCATACGCAAATTCGGGCTTTGTAACCGAGATTCGCGAGGAAGATTTTGCCCATTTGACCGAGAAATATGGCCCACTTGCGGGTCTTGTTTTCCAGCAGCAACTCGAGCAGATGGCGCGCGAGCAAGCGCCTGAACATCAGACAGCTCCGGCACAGCGTGTTGCCGATTTTGTGGTGGGTAGAACGTCGGCTACTCTGCCAAAATGCTCCTATGTTCCGGGCATCGTTCCGTCGCGCCTTGACGAGTGGATGCCGCACTTTATGTCGTCGCGCCTTCGCGAGGCAATCTCCGTTTTCGATAAGCGAATGAAGGGCTACCTCACTAACGAGGCGGTAGTTGTAGGTGTCGAATCGCGAACCTCTACCCCTGTGCGTATTCCGCGCGATCGCGATACCCTTCAACATCCTGAGGTTTCCGGCTTGTACCCTTCCGGTGAGGGTGCAGGTTTTGCCGGAGGTATTATCTCGGCAGCGCTTGATGGTGAGCGAATAGCGGAATCAATAGCAAAATCGTTTTAAAAATCGTTCTGATAGGCTCTTTTTGCACAAGCCATCAGATAGCGAGATGCTCACATAGGCTTACTATGCTGCGGATTTACCGCCTTGCAACGCGCAAAATTTCCTCAATCATAGACGATTTTTTGGTGTGTTGATGGTAGGGAGTAAAATGAATTCAGAGGGTTTAGCGAAAAAACCCAATCTTCTTTATTTCCTTATCCTCCCTAAATTCTCTCGTCTTTAATCCTGCTTTGCAGGCTTTTCCTCCTCGCGGCTCGGCATAGTATGCAAGCGCCCTCTGCCCTCGCTCCGCAGCGTCGGTTCGACTTTCGCCTCTCGTCTCTCGTCCAACTTTGGCACTCTTTTTGCCTATTTTCAGGGCAAAGGGAGTGGTGGGACAAGGTAATTATTCTTTATCTTTGATATGTTTACACATCTTTCTGTTATTTTCTGTTTGCACACACCCACCCTCCTTTTTCTTACCATTAGTTGTTCCATTTTTACGAAAATCGTTCTGATGAGTTCTTTTTGCACGAGTGCTTCGGATGCTGAAATGCTCACATACGCCAAGTATGCTGCGCTTTCATCGCCTCGCATCGCACAAAAATAATCTCATCACCTCCGATTTTGAATAGATGGACTAATTTTTCATTCTCAATTTTTAATTTCTAATTAAAAAACTAAAAGTTTTTCTTATCTTTGTGCGATATTGTGCATTTATGGCAGATTTTAAGAAGATAAACATACGCAATAAGCGCGCTACTTTCGACTACGAGATACTCGAGGAGTATGTCGCAGGTGTTGTTTTGGTGGGCACCGAGATCAAGTCTATCCGCCTTGGTAAGGCATCTATGGTCGATTGCTACTGCTACTTCGAGAAGAACGAGTTGTGGATTCGCGGAGTGAATATCTCCGAGTATGCGTGGGGTACTTGCAATAACCATATTCCCAAGCGTGACCGCAAGCTCCTCCTCAATCGCAAGGAGTTGAACAAACTCTCGCGCTCATTGCAGGATAAGGGATTGACTGTTGTCGGACTTCGACTCTTCCTCAACGAGAAGGGATTTGCAAAGATTGCAATCGGCCTTGCACGAGGTCGTAAGTCGTACGACAAGCGCGAGTACCTCAAGGCGAATGACGCCAAGCGTGAGATGGATAAGGCGATGAAAACCTACAAGTAAAAAATCGTTCTGATTAGCTCTTTTTGCACGAGTCGGCGGATAGCAAAATGCTCACATACGCCAAAGTATGCTCCGCTTTTGCTACCTGGTCTCGCACAAAAATAATCTAATCATCTCCGATTTTGGTGGTAAAGGAAAAAGTAATTTTGAATTGTAAAAGAGCTAATGGCTAATGGCCAAAGGCTAATGGCTAAGAATAATATGGCACTAATTTTAGCAATAGAGACAGGAACTGATATTTGTTCGGTTGCGCTGGTGCGCGACGGCGAACTTTTGGCCTTGCGCGAGAGCGACGAGGAGCGCAACCACGCCAAGAAGATAGGCGTATTCGTTGATGAACTCCTCCGCGAGAGTGGTATTGCAGCCGACGAGTTGGATGCCGTAGCTGTTAGTAAGGGTCCGGGCTCATACACAGGCCTGCGCATCGGTGTTTCGTTTGCGAAGGGTTTGTGCTACGGACAGAACATTCCGCTCGTAGCGGTTGGCTCGCTCGATTCGCTCACCGAGGTTGCACGCGAGGACTACGAGGCGGGCATTCTCGATATCGAGAATTGGAACGAGGCGACCCTCTGCCCAATGATCGACGCCCGTCGTATGGAGGTCTATACCCAGCTCTTCAATGCCGAGGGTGCAGCACAGAGCGAGGTCGAGGCGAAGATTATCGACGAGGAGAGCTTCTCGGCAGAGCGCACTTCGGGTAAGCCGTTTGTGATTTTCGGCAGTGGTGCAGCAAAGTGTGCCGAGGTGTTGAAGGGTGCAACCCTTATCGACATTGTCCCTTCGGCACGCGGTATGGCCCGTTTGGCCGAGCAGGCCTTTGCCGAGGGTAAAACCGAGGATGTGGCCTACTTCGAGCCGTTCTACCTCAAGGATTTTGTGGTAGGTACAGCAAAGAAATCGCTTTTGGAGAGGGTAACGGAAAGTAAAAAACACAATTAGCGCAGCAAAATGGCAATCGCTCGTTTTACTCGCTGAATGACAACGAATGGCAATCGTTCGCTATCGCTCACTGAATGGCAAAGCGCCGATCATAAAGCAGTCCAAAGGGCTGCGCTGCCATTAAATGCCATTAAGGGCCTTGTGCCCGAATGTCATTCAATGCTATTAAATTGGCGCAACAATATAAAAAGCTAATGGCTAAAAGCCAAAAGATATGGATATGAAACCGATAAAAGTAAGTAGCAAGCCTGAGAAATGTCCAAAGTGTGGCGGTAAGGTATTGGATGTCTTGTATGGTATGCCTATGGGTGAAGCCGTTGAGGCGTATGAGAGAGGAGAACTCATACTTGGAGGATGCTGTATTCGGGTTGATGAGGAGGGTAATAGTTTGATGCCCGATTGGCAGTGCAAAAAGTGCAACGCCCAATTTATCGAGGAGTAGAGCATCGCCCTTATACTGCTGGGTATCGAAAACGATACCTGCGTAATGGCTGGAAAAAGCAAAGAATAAAAAGCTAATGGCCAATGGCTAAAAGCCCAAACACTATGGCTGCAAAGGGCAACAACATAAAGGAACAACATTAACACAAAATAAAAGTACAAAATTATGGCAGAATTTATCTATCAGGAGCCGCTCCCAATTGAGCGCGACAACACTGAGTATCGTCTTGTAACGAAGGATTATGTGAAGGTCGTAGAGTGCGATGGTCGCAAGATCCTCAAAGTTGATCCAAAGGGTATCGAACTCCTCGCAAAGGAGGCTTATACCGACGTTTCGTTCTATCTTCGTGCAGCACACTTGCAGAAGTTGAACAACATCTTGAATGACCCTGAGGCTACAGATAACGACAAGTTTGTAGCTTATACAATGTTGCTCAACTCGTGCGTAGCAGCCGAGGGTGAGTTGCCAACTTGCCAGGATACAGGTACTGCAATCTGCGTAGCTCACAAGGGTGAGGATGTATGGACAGGCGCAAACGATGCCGAGTACATTTCGCGTGGTGTTTACGAGACCTACAAGGAGCGCAACCTTCGCTACTCGCAGGTTGTACCTATCACAATGACCGACGAGCACAACAGCGGTACTAACCTCCCTGCACAGATCGACATTTACGCGGGTCATCCGGGTATGGAGTACGACTTCCTCTTCCTCACAAAGGGTGGTGGTTCGGCAAACAAGACATTCCTCTATCAGCAGACTAAGGCGTTGTTGAACGAGGCTTCACTCGAGGCATTCTTCAAGGAGCACATCAAGGACCTCGGTACTTCGGCTTGCCCTCCTTATCACCTCGCAGTATGTATCGGTGGTACATCGGCTGAGATGTGTCTTGCAACCGTAAAGAAGGCTTCGGCAGGTTATCTCGACGAGCTCCCAACATCGGGTAATGAGGGTGGTCGTTGCTTCCGCGATTTGGAGTGGGAGGAGCGCATCCAGAAGATCTGCCAGGAGATGGGTATCGGCGCACAGTTTGGTGGTAAGTACCTCGTACACGATGTTCGCGTAATCCGCGCACCTCGTCACGCTGCATCTTGCCCTGTTGCTATCGGCGTAAGCTGCTCGGCAGACCGCAACATCAAGGCTAAGATCACTCCGGAGGGTATCTTCGTAGAGCAGTTGGAGAAGAATCCTGCACGCTTCCTCCCTGCTGAGGCACCTGCAATGTCGCCGGCTGTAGATATCGACCTCGACGAGGGTATGGACAAGGTACGCGAGATCCTCTCTAAGTATCCTATCAAGACTCGTCTTAACCTCAAGGGTACACTTATCGTAGCTCGTGATATCGCTCACGCACGTATCAAGCAGATGCTCGACAATGGCGAGCCTATGCCTGAGTATTTCAAGAATCACCCAGTATACTACGCAGGTCCGGCTAAGACCCCTGCAGGCTATGCATCGGGCTCATTTGGTCCTACTACCGCAGGTCGTATGGATTCGTATGTAGATCTCTTCCAGAAGGCTGGTGGCTCTATGGTTATGGTTGCTAAGGGTAACCGCTCTAAGGCTGTTACCGACGCTTGCCAGGCAAATGGTGGTTTCTACCTCGGCTCAATCGGTGGTCCTGCTGCAATCCTCGCTAAGAACTCTATCAAGAGTGTCGAGGTAGTAGACTTCCCAGAGCTCGGTATGGAGGCTGTTCGCAAGATCTATGTAGAGAACTTCCCTGCCTTCATTATTGTTGACGACAAGGGTAATGATTTCTTTGCAGAGTTCGCACACTAAAATTGTTCTGCGTGGTGAATTTTGCACGAATCGTCGGATAGCGAGTTGCTCACATACATTTTAGTATGCTGCGCACTCGCTACCTGGCTTCGCACAAAATTCCCTCTCTCATAAGCAATTTTAGGCTTGTGGCAATAATTGGGAAAGTTGAGTGTTAAGTATTGAGAGCGGAAAAGTAATTTTTAATTCCTCTTAACGCCTTTAATGCTCTTAACTACCATAAAAATTACGAAGTAGAGGGCTGATTACCCTCTACTTCGGCAAAATAAAACTGCAGTTTTTGCGTTTGTTTTTATAGCGTGATGAAAACAATTCTCAAAATAGTATCTGCTACCTTTGTAGCCCTTTTTGCCATCTTTTCGGCCCGTGCAGCCGAGGAGGTGTCGTTTTCGCTTAATGCCCCGATGCTTGCATCGGTGGGCGAGGCGTTCCGCATAGAGTTTGAGCTCAATGCCAAGCCCGATGATAACTCTTTTGCTCCTCCGACATTCGAGAACTTCGATGTTGTGGCGGGTCCGTCGGTGTCACAGGGCTCTTCCATTCAGATTGTGAATGGAGAGATGACCAAAAGCACCTCCTACGCTATCACCTATGTGCTTATACCGCAAAAGGTGGGTACATTTGCCATAGCGCCTGCAACAATCTCGGTGAAGAAGAAGAGCTACACTACGCAGCGCACAATGATTGAGGTGCGCGACGGTGCTCATGCGGGTGCTGCGCAGGGTGCTCAAAACAAGAACGAGTCGGCAGAGAGTCGTGCTAACCGCACCATAGGAAAGGAGGATTTGATGCTTCGCCTTGAGCTTTCGAAGCGTTCGGTCTACAAGGGTGAGCCTGTTCGTGCCATTCTCAAGCTCTACAGTCGTGTAAATCTTGCCGGCTCGGAGGGGTCGAAGATGCCTGCCTTCAACGGTTTTTGGAGTCAGCAGATCGATATCGAGCAGGGTCCATTCCGCGAAAGCCTTAATAACAAGGTCTACGAGGTCTACAACATTGCCGAGTATCTTCTCTACCCGCAGCAGGGTGGTGCGCTCACTATCGAACCTGCCGAACTGACCGTTGTAGCACAAGTAATGGTTAAGTCAAACCGTGGTTTCGATCCATTCTTTGGAGGTGGCCACGAGGTATATAATGTGCGTCGCACACTCAAAACTCCGGAGGTGAAGGTGCAGGTCAAGGAGTTCCCTGCGGGAGCACCGGCATCATTCTCGGGTGCGGTGGGTCGCTACACCATGTCGCACAAGCTCTCCTCGGCAGAGGTGGCTGCCAACTCGGCCGTAACATTGCAACTCACAATCTCGGGTACGGGAAATCTCAGTTTTATCTCGGCACCAAAGCTCGAGTTGCCGTCATCTTTCGAGTTGTACGATGTCAAGAGCGAGGAGAGAATCGAGAATAAGGCCTCGGGCAGCATCGGCTACCGTCGTTTCGACTATCCGTTTATTGTGCGTGCCGAGGGCGATTACGAAATTGCACCTATCGAGTTTACCTATTTCGACCTCGAGAAGCAGAAATATATAACCCTGACAACTCCGCCTCTGAATATGGTTGTTATGCCCGATAAGAGCGCAGCAACACAGCAGCAGGTGGTGGCCTCGGGCATTAAGCGCGAGGATGTACGCCTTTTGGGCGAGGATATCCGCTTTATAAAGCTCGGAGCGCCGACGCTCCGTTCGGTTGTTGCCCCATTTGCCTTGTCGCCACTCTATTGGTTGGTGGTGGTGATGTTGATAGTGGCTGCCGTAGCATCATACTTTGTGGTGCGTAAGTATATCCGCGACAAGCGAGATGAGGTGCTTGTCAAGGGTAAGCGTGCGAACAAGATGGCCGTAAAGCGCTTCCGCATTGCCGAGAAGTATATGCGCGAGCAGGATCGTCGTGCCTTCTACGAGGAGATGCTCAGAGCATTGTGGGGCTATCTCGGCGATAAGTTCAATATCCCTGTTGCCGACCTCACTCGCGAGGTTGTGCGCGAGGAGCTTTCGCGTCGAGGAGCTTTAGTTGAGGCAGAGAGCATTATCGCAGTTATTGCTCGTTGCGAGGAGGCTCAATACTCGCCTGCGGCATCTGCCGAGATGAAGGATATCTACGAGGAGGGTGTCGATGCCATATCTAAAATTGAGTCGGCAATTAAAAAGTAAAGCAAGATGAAGAGGATTTTAATATATACGGCTCTGCTCTTTGTGGCTGTGGTGGCGCGAGCTGCCGAGCCAACATCGTTGGAGCGTTGGGAGGCCGGCAATAAGGCCTATATCGAGGGCAACTACGCAAAGGCTGTCGAGGAGTATAGCGCCATTGTTGAGGGTGGCGAGTATTCGATGAAGTTGTACTACAACCTTGCCAACGCCTACTTTAAGTTAGGCGAAACAGGCAAGGCAATTCTCTACTACAACAAGGCGTTGCGCCTGAGCCCTTCGCAGGAGGATGTGCGTCATAACCTCGCTATTGCCGAGGCTCAAACCAAGGATAGAATTACGGTTATTCCCGAGTTCTTCTTAAATCGTTGGCTGCGTATTGTGCGCAACTCCATGAGTTGTATGGCGTGGAGCATCTTGTCGCTTGCGACATTGGCTCTCTGCCTCGCTTTCGGATTGTTGTTCCTGCTCGCATCGGCCATAAGATGGCGCAAGGCGGGCTTCTACTGCGCTATGTGTGGTGTAGTGCTCTTTATCGCTACAACATCGTTTGCCATTTCGTCGCGTAACGATATGCTATCGCACGACGAGGCTATAGTTATGTCGTCGGCTATTTCGGTCAAGAGCTCGCCCGACCGCTCGGCAACGGACCTCTTCGTGTTGCACGAGGGAACAAAGGTTCATATCTTGTCGGAGATGGACGAGTGGTGCGAGGTGGTTATTGCCGATGGCAAGAAGGGTTGGACCGAGACAAAAAATATAGAGGAGATTTAGGCGATGTCGAAACTGTTGGATAATGTCGTTGGCGAGTTGTCGCGCTTGCCGGGTATAGGCCGCAGAACAGCTCTGCGCCTGGCAATGCATATCTTGCGCATGGAGGAGCAGGATGTGGTGTCGATGGGCGAGAGTATGATCGACTTCCGCACCAAAATATGCCGTTGTGCCAAGTGTAACAACCTCTCCGATACCGAGATTTGCGATGTCTGCACCGATGCTTCGCGTGATAGAAGCACAGTTTGCGTCGTGGAGCAGGTGTCGGACTTGCTCTCTATCGAGAAGACACACCAATATCGTGGTGTGTATAGCGTTTTGGGGGGTGTTATATCGCCAATGCAAGGCATTGCACCGTCGGATTTGCGCATAGATCTATTGCTCGATCGCATAGCTATGGGCGAGGTCAAGGAGGTTATTATCGCCATTTCGGCATCGGTCGAGGGCGAAACCACAATGTTCTACCTGATGAACTGCCTCAAGCGTTTTCCGAACTTGAAAATTACAACCATTGCACGCGGTATCGGTTTTGGCGATGAGTTGGAGTATGTAGATGAACTAACCATTACCCAGGCGATGATGAATCGTCGTGAGGTGTCAAAATTTTAATAACCCATGAAAAAACTTTTTTTAGCACTATCGCTGTTGATGTTGAGCGCATCGTTGATGGCTCAGGAGAATTGTCACCACTTCAATGCTCGTCAGACCCCCGATTGGTTCCGTGAGGGCATAACCTATCAGCTTATGCCTCGCTGCTTTACCGAGGAGGGCACTATTAAAGCTGCCGAGAAGCACCTCGAAAGACTCAAGGAGTTGGGTGTTGGTGTTGTCTACTTTACCCCTTTGAATGTGGCAGATACCGATATGGATCAGAGCAAGTGGAGCCCACGCCAGCACAAATCAGGCTTTAACGATCCGCGTAATCCATACCGCGCAGGCGACTACTTCACCGTTGACCCCGAGTATGGTACCGACCAGGATTTGAAGGATTTTGTAGCGAAGGCTCACTCGCTCGGTATGAAGGTCTTTCTCGACCTCGTATTTGCACACTGCGGCCCTGGTGCAGAGGTTGTGAAGAATCATCCCGAGTACTTCCTCTACAACGAGAAGGGCGAGATGGAGCTTACTCGTTGGAAGTTCCCTAAATTCGACACCAACTATATCGGTACTCGTCGCTACTTCAAGAGCGTTATGAGCTACTACTTGGCGAACTACAATGTAGATGGTTTCCGTTGCGATGTGGCACACCATATTCCTATCTCATTCTGGGAGGAGGCTCGTGCCGAGTTGGAGGCTCTTAAGCCGGATTTGGTTATGGTTGCCGAGTCGAGCAAACCTTACGATATGCGCTACGCATTTGATGCAGAGTATAACTGGAGCATTGGTAGAAAGGCTATGCGCTACCTCCTCTACAAGCGACCAGAGGTTGCTGATCAGGGAGGTAGTATGGCGTATGTTCGCGCTCAACACGAAAAGAATGCGTCGGTACGACCAAAGGGCGCGTTGCATTGGAATATGACCGATAACCACGACTTTGCAACCGATGAGTTCGATAACAGAATGGAGAAGATTTGGGGTGCCGCTTGTTGCGAGGCACAGTTGGCTTTTATGTTCGCTATCGACGGTGTGCCATTCCTCTTCAATGGTCAGGAGATTGCACACTCAAAGCGCGTGTCGTTGTTCGGCCACAAGGATTGCTGGATCGATTGGAAAACTGACGGTGCTACCGATGTAGCAAAAGATAGAACCGAGAAGATTAAGGCTTGGGCAAAGATGCGTAAGGAGCAGAAGGCTCTTACACACGGTGCTACCGAGTGGATTGACAACGATATGCCTGCCGAGGTATTGTCGTTCAAGCGTACTTACGAGGGCTGCTCGGATGTGTTGTTCGTGGGTAACTTCTCGAACAAAGAGGTTAAAGTGAAACTTGCAAATGGTTCTAAATACACACTTGCCCCTTGGGGTTATGTATTTGAGCCACAAACAAAGAGATAACAGGAGCACATAATTAAAAATTAAACGATATGAAGAAATTATTTGCACTATTTGTGATTGCAGCATTGACTGTTGGTTGTTGTTCTACTTGCCGTTTGCGCACTAAGAATGCGAAGCCGCTGGAGGGAACAGTATGGCACCTTGTAAAGGTGGGTGGCGAGAACCTCTCTCTCCCTGCCGATGCCTTCAACATCATCTTGAACGAGAATGGCCTTGGTGGTCGCGGAGCTTGCAACAGCTTGCTCGGCCAGTACGCTACAGGCGAGAAGTCTGCATTGCGTTTCTCGCATCTCGGCTCTACAAAGATGCTCTGCCCCGATAACGAGGCCTTGGAGATGAAGCTTATCCGCATATTGTCGCAGACTACCCACTACGACATCGACTACGATATGTTGATGTTGATGAAGGGTGGAGAGATCTTGGCGCTATTCAAGGCGCAACAACCTAAACAATAACCGATATGAAACGAAGTCTAAGTGTAATATTGGCGTTGGTGCCGATTATTGCAGTGGCGCAGGTAGAGGTAACGTCGCTGCGCGTCAATCGACTTGACAACCCTATGGGAATATCGCCCTATGAGCCTGTCGAGTTGAGTTGGATCGCCAAGTCGGCCGATAAGAACGCTTCGCAGAGCGCCTACGAGGTGCGTGTTATGCGTAGCGGAATGCCGGTATGGTTCAGTGGCGTCGTTAAGTCCGAGGCGAGTGTTTCGGTACCTTGCGATGTTAAGTTGTATCCCGATTCGTACTACACCTTTACCGTCCGCATCTGGGATAACAAGGGCCGCATGAGCGAGAAGGTTAAGTCGTGGTGGACTACAGGTCTTAGCACTGCCGATTGGAAGGCCGATTGGATTGGAGAGAATGGCAAGTGCCGCCCAATCAACCTTCGTGGCAAGGCAACTCTAACCCGCAAAATTAAGCGTGCTACAGCCTACATCTCCTCACACGGTCAGTACGAGGCGTTTATCAACGGCAAGCGTGTAGGCGATGCCTATATGACTCCGGGTTGGACTTCGTACAGAAGTCGTGTGCAGTATCAGGCATACGATGTTACAAACCTCTTGCAGGTGGGCGATAATATCTTGGCGGCAGTGGTTGCTCCGGGTTGGTACTCGGGTATGGGTTACCGCACTCGCAAGAGCTATGGCGACGATATATCGTTGTTGATGCAGGTACATGTGGAGTACACAAATGGCGAGAAGGTGGTGCTCACAAGCGACAAGAGTTGGAAGATGTCTGCCTCGGCAAAGGCGTCGGGTGTTGTTTCTAACGACATCTATCACGGCGAGACCATCGATGCTCGCCTTATCGACGAGAGCTGGACTACTCTCGCATATAACGAGGGTGCAGAGTGGGTTGCTGTAGAGGTTGTATCGCAGGATAAGAGCGCAGTGGTATCGACCCTTAACGAGGTGTGCCGTGCACAGAAACCTATCAAGCCTGTGAAGTATATCCTCACTCCAAAGGGCGAGAAAGTTATCGACTTTGGTCAGAATATCGTAGGTTGGGAGCGTGTTAAGTTGCAGGGCAAGGCTGGCGATACCATTCGTATCTACCACGCCGAGACTCTCGACGAGAATGGCAACTTCTACACCGTAAACCTCCGCACGGCAAAGGCAACTTCGACCTATGTAATGAATGGCGAGAAGCGCGAGTTTGCCCCTACAATGACCTTCTACGGCTTCCGTTATATCCGCATCGAGGGTATCGAGGGTGAGCCTAACTTGGATGACTACGAGATTGTGCCTGTATGGTCGGATTTCGACAATGTGGGTTCGTTCTCATCGTCAAATCCTCTTGTAAATCAGTTGCAGAGCAATATCTGGTGGGGTTTCCACGACAATTTCTTAGATGTGCCTACCGACTGCCCACAGCGCAATGAGCGCCTCGGTTGGACGGGAGATGCTCAGGTATTCTTCCGTACAGCGTCGTTCTTGGGACGCGTGGAGAACTTCTTTGAGAAGTGGCTCACCGACCTCCGTACCGACCAGTTCGATGATGGCACCATGCCACGCATTATCCCTAACGCCTATATGGAGAGCACCCGCAATCGCCGTCGCACTGCAGCGTGTGGTTGGGCTGATGCTGCTACTATCGTGCCTTGGAAGCACTATATGGCTTATGGCGATAAGGCTATCTTGGCTAATCAGTACCAGTCGATGACTCGCTGGGTAAACTTCCTTATCAAGAACACAGTAGGCATATACCCGTCCGTCATCATCCACCAGGATGCCCGGATCAAATCCCAGCTCCGTTTTCACCGGATCCGTAAAGGGGCCCCA
>JAFZDR010000025.1 GCA_017561105.1 Alistipes sp.
AACTCTGTTAGTTTACTAACAAGGCGAAATTTTGCCTTATTAGCAAACAGGCCTCAACGCACCGCCGACAAATAAAAAAAAAGACGAGCAACGCCCGTCTTTTATCTCTCGTCTAACAACCTTCTCACCGCTTTTCGGCCTTCATCGCCCAGCGATATGGTATAGTCATTAACGAAAAGTGATATATGTTTTTCGATAACATCATCCTCCAACTCCTGCGCATGTTGCTTTACAAAGTCGCGCGACAAAAGCGGATTTTCAAAAGCAAAACGAACACTTTTTGAGAGTAGTTTATCGAATTTCGATATTACACTTTCATCAACTTCTCGTTTAACGATAATAGCTCCAAGCGGAAGAGGCAGATTTGTTTCACTCTCCCACAACTTTCCGAGATCGGCAACCAACTCCAAATTTCGTTTTTCGTAGACAAATCGGCCCTCGTGAATCAACACTCCGGCATCGGCATCACCGCGCTCCACAGCCTCGGCAATCTCAGAAAACAGTCGCTGTTCGACCTCCTCCACATCGGGGAAATATCGCTTGAGCAGAGCATTAGCCGTAGTATTCAAACCGGGCGAAAGGACTTTGCGAATTTTGCCCGTTTCGCCCTTTCGACGCACGAGCAACTGACCATTGCCGCGACCAAGTGCCGAACCGCTATCGAGCAGACGATACTTATCGGCAACAAGTGGATAGACCGCATAGCTAATCTTCGAAATATCGGGTTCACCGCGCAGCACGCCCTCGTTCAGCACCTCAATATCGTGGTACTCAACATCCAAATCGAAGTCGTGCTCAATACGCTTGTTTATAATTGCATCGAACGCAAAAGTATCGTTCGGGCAGGGCGAAATATGGAGTGAAAAACGCATTACTCTTCCTCTAATTTTAGGTTTAGAATTGTATCGGTCAGACGCTCGAGAGCAAGCGGAATATCCCACTCGCTACGCTCCTCACCCACATAGTTCGATATAGCTCTAATCTCGCCGCAGCGAATACCCTCGGCTTGCGCCATAGCGAAGAGTGCTGCACCCTCCATATTCTCGATATCGGCACCGTCAGCCTTCATCGAGCAATGCGACACAGTATTGCTGCAAACACTCGGCAGTCCCTCTATCTCCAACGAAGTACGATATGTGCGGTCATAGCCCGATGAGAGGTAGGCAAATCGCTCCTCCGCAACAGCTACGACATCGCCCTTTTTAAGGTTGTGGTCGTATGCTCCCGCAATACCGCAAAGGAGCAACGGCTGTCGCTCGGTGCGGAGTATGCGTGCAACCTCGGTAGCCGTTTCGACAGCTCCGATACCGCAGATGCGAATATCGAGATCGGGACGCAACGCCTTAAGTTTTGCCGCTTCGAGTTCGGTCGGAAAGAGAAGAATCATACTATTTACCAACTACCGCCTCCAACTCCTCGACTGACGAAGGTATATGCTTGTCGCCGATAACGCGGCCACCCTCGGCAGTAACTACGATATCGTCCTCGATGCGGATACCGCCAAAGTCGCGATACTCGTCGAGAAGATTATAGTTTACGATACCCTTATACAGACCATCAGCCTTCGACTTATCAATCAATGCCGGAATAAAGTAGATACCCGGCTCGTTACTCATAACTGTGCCCTCGCGCAACTTCCAAGCGGCACGATAGACGCATGTTCCCGATGCGATAGCACGCTCCTTGAACTCCGAGAAGTCATAGCTGCGCTCGCCCATAGCCTCGCAGTCGTGTACATCCATACCCATACCGTGCGAGAGTCCGTGAGGCATAAAGAGATACATTGCTCCCGCCTCGACTGCATCCTCTGCCGACGAGGTAATCAAGCCGACATCGTGCAAGCCCTCGGCCAATGAGAGGAGCGCCTTCTTATGCACCTCCTCCATATACATTGCTCCCGCCTTCATATTCTTTGGAGCCTCATCGTGAGCACGAAGTACAATCTCGTAGATATCCTTCTGCTTCTGGGTAAACTTACCCGATACAGGGTAGGTACGAGTGTGATCCGAGCAATAGTTCTCGAGCGACTCGCCACCTCCGTCAACCAAGAGAAGGCGACCATTCTCCAAAACGCCGTCGCTATTGAGGTTGTGGAGTGTCTCGCCGTGCTGCGATACGATGCTCGGGAACGAAACGCCCAAGCCGTCTGCCTTGGCAATACCCTCCATGGCACCTGCAATCTCGCGCTCGACAACGCCCGCCTTACACATCTTCATTGCGGTGGTGTGCATTGCATATCCGAGCTGGAATGCTCGCTCCAAAGCTTCAATCTCCTCGGCCGACTTAACCTCGCGCATCTCGGCAACAGCAAACATCAAATCCACCGACTTGTGCGGATACAACTCTGCAAGAGGCAAGTCCAAAAGGCGCGAAAGTTCGATCTTGCTCTCGCCACGATATGGCGGGAGGAAGTGGATGCGGCGATTCTGCTTCATCGCCGCTGCAACAACATTGTCGAGAGCCTTCAACGGCTGGCAGTTCGACACGCCAACCTGCGCACCCAACTCCACAAGACAAGGCTGCGGACCTGTCCAGATAATATCTTCAACTGTAAAATCGTCACCAACGAGCATCGACTCGCCCGACTCAGCATCAATTACCGCCATCAACGACGGTATATTCAAACCGAAGTAGTAGAGGAAAGTCGAATCCTGGCGGAACGAGTAGGTATTGTTCGGATAGTTGAATGGCGAGAGCGAATTACCCGCAATCAAAACCAATCCGTTACCAATTCGGCGTGCCAACTCGGCACGGCGCTGCTTATAAGTCTCTGCACTAAACATAGTTCTATAGTATCTTGTTATTTTATACAAAGGTAGGGATATTTTTGGAAATATTTGATTGTCGATTAAAAAAAGAGTATCTTTGTACAAGAAAATGGACTAACTGACTCATACAATGAAAAAACTATTTATACTGATGCTTGCGCTCGGTGCAGCGTTAAATCTCTCGGCACAGAGCTACAAGGTGGGCGACTACTACAATGTTGACGGCAAGAAGGGTGTCGTTTTCGAGGTTTCGGAGGATGGCAGACATGGTACAATAATCGCCGATTCGGAGCCCGAGGGGCTGACTACCTGGCACAAAGCTATGGAGTGGGGCAAACAACTCAAGGATGGTTGGTATATCCCGTCGCACAAGGAGCTTATGACGCTGCTGGAGGTACACAAAGTGGTTAATAAGAAGTTGTGCGAGGTAGGTCGCAAACTGACTATAACTCCCAATAACTTCTATTGGTCCACCACCGAGTTTAATGCCGACTGCGCATGGATTGTATGTATGGCAACGGGCAGCACCGGAGGTAGCTACAAGGGCAACCCTTTCAATATGCGTGCCGTATCGAAATTCTAATGCTAAATAGTTAAATTTAATAATATGAAAAGAGTTTTCATCTCTGTTTTGATGCTTTTTGTTGCCGTTGCGACAGCAAGTGCTGCGGAGTACAACATCAAGAAGTTCGGTGCCGTGAGCGACACCACAAAGTATAGCACCAAGGCTATACAGCGAGCTATCGACGCCTGCTCGAATGCAGGAGGCGGTCGCGTGGTTGTACCTGCGGGCAACTACAAAATAGGTACAATCGTTCTCAAGAACAATGTAAATCTCCACTTGGAGTTGGGTGCAACCCTCTATGGCAGCACCCGCATCGAGGACTATATCCCATTCGGCACAGATTTCAAGTCGTTGCGTACACAGGGCACTACCGTGCAGCTTATCTATGGCGACAAGGTGGAGAATGTGGTGATTGACGGCTACGGAACTATCGACGGTCGCGGTCGCAACTTCGTAACCAACCGTGGTCGAGATGAGGGCATCACCCGCCCACACCTCTTGCGCTTTGTGCAGAGCAAGAATATCGTAATTCGCGATATCACAATTCGTAACTCGCCATGCTGGATGCAGCACTATTTGGCTTGCGACCATATTCGCATCGAGGGTGTAACAGTCTTCAACCGCAACCACTTCAACAACGACGGCCTCGACCTCGACGGTTGCCACGATGTAATCGTATCGAACTGCTATATCGACTCGGACGACGATGGTATCGTTCTCAAAAGCACCTCGCCTCGTTTGTGCGAGAATATCACTATCTCGAACTGCGTGGTTTCGTCGCACTGCAACGCCGTAAAGATGGGCACCGAGACAACGGGAGGTTTCCGCAACATCAATATCAACAACATCGTTATTATGCCAAGTTCCGACCAACGCGAGAAGTTCTGCGGCCAGTGGATCGGCATTTCGGCTATCGCTCTTGAGATTGTCGATGGCGGTGTTATGGAGAATATCAACCTCAGCAACTTTACGGTCGAGGGCACACAGGCTCCTATCTACATTCGCCTTGCAAACCGCGCTCGCCCATATCTCGCAGGCGTTGAGAAGCCTGGCGTAGGTCGCATTCACGATGTGCGCATCAGCAATGTTACCGTGCGCAACGCAGGTGTTTACGGCTCGTCAATTACTGCTATCCCGGGATATTATGTTGAGGATATCGTACTCGAGAATATCTCGATCCACCACAAAGGCGGTGTAACCGAAGATATGGTGGAGGAGAAGTGGAAGGATGAGCGAGAAAAGAAGTATCCGGAGGGTACAAGCTGGGGCACATTGCCTGCACAGGGATTCTTCATCCGCCACGCCCGCAACATCGAGCTTAAGAATATCAGAATCACCTCTGACAAGTCCGATGTACGACCTAACTTTATTGAGATTGACACCCACAATGTAGATATCATTAAGAGATAGGATAAATAGATATAAAAAAGTAATCGCCAAGCAGAAAAATTTGCTTGGCGATTACTTTAATTATCAATCCTCAATTGAATTTTATCGCATCACCTCTTTGTAGAGCTTATCGCCACGGCGCACAACCTCGACAGTCTTAATCGAGCAGACATCGCCCTGCTTAACGCCCTCGACAACCTTATTATCGAGTACAATACCCTCGGCCTTCTGCTCCACAACTCCCGTTGTTTCGCCCATGATAAGGATATCGTCGCCCTCGGCCATAGTCGAAGCCTCAACAGTAATCTCGGCTACGCCTATATTCTTGAAATAGTTGGTAACCTTACCCACATACTCCTTGCGGTGAGTTGCCGACGAACCGTATGCATTGGTGTGCTCGACAACGAGCTTATTAGCGTAATAGCCGCCCCAGAAGCCGCGGTTAAAGACGCGCAAAAGGCCCTCCTTCAACTCCTCGGCACTCTCGCGAGTGTACTCACCCGCCTCGATAAGGCGCAGAGCCTTGTCGTAGGCCTCGACCACGCGCTTCACATACTCGCCACCGCGTGCACGACCCTCAATCTTCAAGACACGGACACCCGCGTTGATAAACTGATCGAGGAAATCCACAGTGCAGAGATCCTTCGGCGAGAGGATATAGCGACCGTCAATATCGAGCATTTCGCCCGTATCCTTATCCTGAATGGTATATTTTCTGCGACATATTTGGCGACAAGCACCACGATTAGCCGAGCAGTTTGTCTCGTGCTGACTCAAGTAGCACTTGCCCGAAATAGACATACACAACGCTCCGTGAGCGAACATCTCAATCTCTACCAACTCGCCCTTCGGACCACGGATATCCTGCTCGATGATGGCTTTATGCACCGTTGCAATCTGCTCCAACGACAACTCGCGAGCCAAAACCACAACATCAGCCCACTGCGAGAAGAATTTTACAGCCTCCGAGTTCGAGATATTACACTGCGTAGAGATATGCACCTCGACACCCACCTGATAGGCGTAGGTTATAACTGCCAAATCCGATGCGATAACGGCATCGACACCAACCTCCTTGGCCTTATCAACAACCTCGTGCATAACCTGTAACTCATCATCATAGATGATGGTATTGACAGTCAGGTAGGTCTTTACGCCAGCCTTATGGGCAATTTCGACAATCTGCTCCATATCGGCAGCCGAAAAATTTGCCGCCGAAGCCGAGCGCATATTCAATCGTCCGATGCCGAAATAGACCGAGTTTGCACCCGCATTTATCGCAGCATGAAGCGACTCGTAGCACCCCACAGGTGCCATAATTTCAATATCTGATCTTTTCATTTTTATCAGGCTGTTAGCTTTTTGCCATTAGCCATTGGCTTTTTTTAGTTTTTTGAGTTCAACTACTCTCTACTCACTACACACTACTCTCTACTCACTACTCACTACTCACTATTTTTTAGCTCTTTCGTCCTACGAGATTTTCGGCATATTTGCGCAACTCAACCGTGCGATCGCTCGACACCGAGAGGTTGTCCAAAATCGAGAGTGCACGCTGGAAGCGCTGAGCAATCTGCTGCTCTACCCTTTCAGGAACTCCCAACGAGTCGTACAACGCCTTTATTGTCGCGATCTTCTCCGCATCGTTCAAATCCTCGCGCAAGTGGGTTGTGCGCAACACCTCGCGCTGCTCCTCGTCGGCACGCGAGAAGGCCTCAATCATAAGGATTGTCTTCTTACCCTCGAGGATATCGCCACCAATTTTCTTACCTAAGCGCTCGTCGCCGTAGCTGTCGAGCAAATCGTCCTGAAGCTGGAAGGCCAAGCCCACCTCCAACGCAAAGTTGTAGAGACGGGTAGCATCCTCCTCGGGAGCACCGGCGAGAATAGCACCTATAACGGCCGATCCTGCAAGCAGCGCGGCAGTTTTAAGCTCGATCATGCGCATATAATCGACCACCGACACCTTCTGCTGGGTTTCGAAATCCATATCGAACTGCTGACCTTCGCACACCTCGGCTGCCATCTTATTAAACCACTCGAAGATCTTTGGAAGACGCTCCGAATCGGTGCGCTGCAGGTAGCTATACGCCAAAATAAGCATAGCATCGCCCGAGAGAATTGCCACGTTATTACCCCACTTTGCAGGGACCGACGAACGACCGCGACGCACTGCGGCATTATCCATGATATCGTCGTGCAAGAGGGTGAAGTTGTGGAAAATCTCCACCGCCATAGCAGGCATTACGGCACGCTCGATATCCTCGGCATAGAGGTTATAGGCGAGCATCAGAAGCGTTGGTCGGATGCGCTTTCCACCCACCTCCAAGCCATACTTTATCGGAGCATAAAGGCGCTGCGGCTCTTCGGGGGTCGGCATCTGCGCGATATAACGCTCGAAGAGGGCAATAAGTTCGTTATTGGTGTATAATTTCATAGTCGAAAAACTATTTCGCTTGTTTCAAAATATCGAGCTCGGCAAGGCGGGCATAAGCCAACTCCTTAACCTTATCCCACTCGTAGAAGTATGGTATTTCGCTCTCGATAGGCAGAAGAACATCACGCTCGTTCACCTGCGGACGAACCAACACCTTACCCTCCTTATTGCGATAGAAGATAAAGAATATGTTGGCAGCCTTAGGGGTAATCTTGTAGCCACGCCAATGCTCTGCCACATAGTCGATAGTCTCCTTACCCTCGCCAAATACCAAAGGTATATTCTCCACACCGAAGATCACCATCAACGGAATAACATTGAGGTCGTGGCCAAAACAAAGGTGTGCATTCAACGCCTTTTCACCCTTAACAACCTCGTCTGCGCGATTTACAATATAATCAACCAAGACGCGCGACTGAGCCATATTGTTTGCCAAGATAGGGTGTGCAGCCGATGCGCAACGGTAGTACCAAGAGCAGTTCTCGTGCTTGTAGATGATGTAACGCTCATCGGCGGTGAAGACCTCATCAATCAACGAGCGATCGTTCTTGCCGAAGTTCTGAGCAAAGGCCAATCGCTTGTAGATATCGGTCATAATCTTGAACGGCTTCTTATAGTCAAACTGCGCAAAGAAGAGCTCCGGATTTGTGAAGAGTGCATTCTTAGCGTGGCTCAAGTCCTGGCGACCACCCCACTCGATAAGCTTTGAATAGACCTCTTTAGCCAAGAATGTCTTATATGCCTTGGCCTCGGCAGCCGGATATGCAGGGTTATGAGTAGGCTTCTGCGGACGCATCTCAGGGCCTGTAACCTCCGAAGACATCATATGGTTATTCATGCGAGGATTGCACTCCTTCAAGCCCTCATTGAAGCCCACCATACTCATCGAAGCACGCAACGAAGTCGAACTTACCGACTCGATTGCGGCATCGCCTTTGAACAGTGAAGAGAAGCGCTTGTAGTAGCGTTTTGCAATGCTCTTATGTTGTTTGAAACCAACATCCGAGAGATCACCGATGCGGTTCTGATGGTGGTTGTAGTTCCACTCCATAAACTCCTTCACGCGCTTACCGAGCGGAGTGAGAATACCCAACTCGTCGGCCTTGTTGAAGTAGTTGAAAGTCTCGACCGGATACTCGGGGCTCGACTCGAAGCGCGAACCATGGCGGAGATATGCGGTAATATAGAACGCCTCATAGCCCTTTGGCACCGACGGAGCCTCGTTTGTAAAGATGTCGCCGGTGTAGGCAGTCATCGAAGGTACAACAATGCGAGGGTTAGCATCAATCTCCTCACGCGAAGTGAGATCGGATGTAGTTGCAGCACTCTTGTCTGCGCAAGAGATCAGCGTGAGTGCACAAACGCACAGTAATAATAGGAAAAATCTCTTCATAATAAGTAGTCATTTCGTGTTTAATGTGCAAATATACAAAAAATATAGATACGGCACAGACCTTGAAGAGATTTATTATAATAAATCATCCAAAATTTTGTAATGTAAAAATTTATCTCTATTTTTGAGAGGTTTATTGCAACTCGTTCGAAATTTAGAGAGACTTAAAAATACTAATTACTATGAAAAAACTTGTTTTTGGAATTGACATCGGTGGTACAAACACCGCATTCGGACTTGTGGATGAAGTTGGCGAGATCTTTGGCGAGGCAGCTATCTCGACAAGAAAGTACACCCACTTCGACGACTACCCTCGTTACATCGAGGATTTGGCAACAGCCATGAAGGCTTTGGTAAACAGCCTCGATATCAACTTCGAGTTGGTGGGCATCGGCGTTGGTGCGCCAAATGCGAACTACTACAAGGGAACCGTCGAAATTCCGTCGAATATGTGGAAATATACCGACGAGCAGATTGCTGCAGGTATGAAGGAGGAGGATCGTATGTTCAACTTTGCCGACGACTTGGGCAAGCACTTCCCCGGTACTCCGATCTACATCACCAACGACGCTAACGCAGCAACTATTGGCGAGATGGTTTACGGTGGCGCAAAGGGTATGAAGAACTTTATCATGATTACCCTCGGTACAGGTGTAGGTTCGGGCTTCGTGGCAAATGGCGAGATGATCTATGGACACGACGGCTTTGCCGGCGAGTTCGGCCATGTTGTTGTAGAGCGTGGTGGCCGTCAGTGCGGTTGCGGTCGCAAGGGTTGCTTGGAGGCTTATACCTCGGCCGGCGGTATCAAGCGTACTGCGTTCGAGTTGTTGGCAACAATGACCGATCCATCACCAATTCGCGAATACTCGTTCGACCAGCTCGAGTCGGCTATGCTCTCGAAGTTCGCATTGGAGGGTGACCCTATCGCTAAGGAGTGTTTCCGCCTTACAGGTCAGAAGCTCGGCTACGCTTTGGCTGACGCGGTTACAATCACTTCGCCTGAGGCTATCTTCCTCTTCGGAGGTTTGGCTAAGGCCGGCAACTTGATTTTCGACCCTATCAAACACTACATGGAGGAGAATATGCTCATCACCTTCAAGAACAAGGTGAAGGTTCTCCCTTCGGAGTTGCAGAATAAGAATGCGGCCATCTTGGGTGCTGCAGCGCTTGTTTGGCAGGCAAAATAGTTCTATATTTTAATAACGGAGGGGCTGTTGTTCAATTCAGCCCCTTCGCTAAATACACTTTATAGATGAAGAGATTTCTTACACTCTGCCTTATGGCAGTTTTTGCTGTTTGTGCATGCGAGTGCGCGTACGCACAGAAGAAGGACCGAACCAAGCAGGATTGGGCAAAGTTCTACCGCTACGAAAAGCTAAATGCCGAGGTCCTCGCGTCAGGCGTTCGCCCCGATGTTGTCTTTATGGGTAACTCTATAACCCAGAATTGGGCAAAGTTTCATCCTGATTTCTTCAAGGAGAACAACTTCCTTGGTCGCGGTATCGGCGGTCAGACCACATCACATATGTTGGTACGCTTCCGTCGCGATGTTATCGAGCTGAATCCTCGCGCAGTAGTTATTATGGCGGGAATTAACGACATCGCTCTCAACAATGGTAAAATCACTCACGAAAACATTCTCAACAACATCAAGTCGATGTGCGAGTTGGCAAAATTGCACAAGATTAAGGTTATTCTCTGCTCGGTAACTCCTGCAGCGATGTTCCGCTGGCGTCCGAATGTGGACTTTGTGCCTGCTGACGAGATTATCCGCCTCAACAAGATGATTAAGGAGTATTGCAAGGCGAACAAAATTCCGTATGTGGACTACCATTCGCAGCTCGTTGATGCGCAGAATGGCTTAATGGAGAAGTATCAGAAGGATTCGGCTCACCCGAACGCTATCTGCTATACCGAGGTTTTGGAGCCAACCGTATTGCCCGTTATCAACAAGGTAATCAAGACCAAGCATAACTACATTGCTACGGGCGACGCAACCAAGAAGTAAAAAAAGAGCAAAATATGAAGAGATTTTTATTCGCATTGACAGCCTTGGCCGTAGTGGCTTGCTCTACCGCACCAAAGATGTCGCAGGAGGAGAAGGAGGCATTCAAGTTCGCAGACAAGCTCATCGAGAAGATGACCTTGCAGGAGAAGCTCGGTCAGCTACAGCAGTTTGTTACAAAGAAAGGTGATGTCACAGGTCCCGATGGCGTAAAGCGCAATCTCGACGAGGCTATTCGTCAGGGCACTGTAGGCTCGTTCCTCTCTATTCGCAGCAAAGAGGAGATGTTGCGTTTGCAGAAGATTGCTATCGAGGAGAGCCGTTTGGGTATTCCGCTTATCTTCGGTTTCGATATTATCCACGGTTGCCGCATCCAGTTCCCCGAGAACCTCGGAGCATCGTGTAGCTGGGATATGGAGGCTCTCGAGCACGCTGCCCGCATTGCAGCCGAGGAGACCACTTCGCTGGGTATTCACTGGACCTTCTCGCCTATGTGCGATATCTCGGCAGACCCTCGTTGGGGCCGTGTATCGGAGGGTGCAGGCGAGGATCCTTACCTTGGTGCAAAGGTTGCTGCAGCTATCGTTCGTGGCTACCAGGGCGACGATCTCGCATCGGATAATACTATCGCAGCTTGCGTAAAGCACTTTGCTGCTTATGGCGCACCTCAGGCAGGTCGCGACTACCACACCGTAGATATGTCGGAGATGATGTTCCGCGACCGCTACCTTCCACCTTATAAGGCGGCTTTGGAGGCTGGCGCAGCAACCGTAATGTCGTCATTCAACGACTTTATGGGCATCCCTGCATCGGGAAATAAGTGGTTGATGCACACACTCTTGCGCGAGGAGTTGGGCTTTACAGGCTTTGTCGTTTCGGACTACAATGCCGTACACGAACAGGTTAAGCACGGCACTGCAGCAGATGGTAAAGATGCAGCTTGCCAGGCCATGAATGCCCACCTCAATATGGATATGGTCTATGGCGACTATATCACTCATGGCGAGGCGTTGGTTAAGGAGGGTAAAGTTTCGGAGAAGACTATCAATCAGCTCTGTCGCGAGGTTTTGGCCGTAAAGTATCGACTTGGTTTGTTCGACGATCCGTTCAAGTATGGTCGTCAAAATCATGAGGATGTGGCATATCGTCCGGAGAACTTGCAGTTCGCACGCGAGGTTGCTGCCAAGTCTATGGTATTACTCTCGAACAATGGTGTACTTCCGCTCAAAAATGTAAAGAAGATTGCTGTGGTTGGTCCATTGGCAGACGCTCCACGCGACCAGATTGGCGCTTGGATTTCGTTTGGCGAGGCCGATCACTCGGTAACTACCCTTTCAGCTATCAAGGAGCGCTACGGTGCACCGAATGTCATCTACGCCAAGGGTTCGGATTTCCACAAGCCTATTAAGGGCGGCATCGAGGAGGCTGTACGCGCAGCGAAGCAGGCCGATGTGGTGTTGCTCTCGCTCGGCTTGCCATACACAGAGGGTGGCGAGGCAACTTCGCTTACAGAGATTACCGTTCCTGAGGCACAGCAGGCGTTGCTCGATGCTGTAAAGAAGAGCGGCAAGAGAGTTGTCGTATTGCTCGGCACAGGTCGTGCAATGGATGTTCGCAATGAGGTTGAGAAAGCCGATGCAGTGCTCGTAACATGGCACGGTGGCACCATGGAGGGCCCTGCTATTGCAGACCTCGTTTCGGGCGACAAGAACCCTTCGGGCCATCTTACAATGTCGTTCCCATACTGTGTTGGTCAGTGCCCTGTTCACTACAATATGAAGATAACAGGTCGTCCACGCAATAACCCGCAGCACGACAAGAAGTATCTCTCACGCTATATGCACACACCTAACGAGCCACTCTTCCCATTCGGTTACGGTTTGAGCTACACCGAGTTCGAGTATTCGGATTTGCAGGTATTGACACCTGAGGTTGAGCTTGGCGGTGTGGTAAAAATCAGCGTAAAAGTTACCAACAAGGGCAAATACGATGGTGACGATGTTGCACAGCTCTATATTCGCGACCTCGTAGCCGAGACCACGCGCCCAATGCGTGAATTGAAGGGCTTCGAGCGCTTCTCGTTGAAGGCCGGAGAGTCGAAGGTCGTAACATTTGAGGTACCGACTTCAGATTTGGCATATTGCCACCGCGACTTGAGTTTCAAAGCTGATGCTGGAGCATTTAAGGTTTGGGTTGGCGAGGACTCTAACGCAACCCTCGAAGGCGATTTTACAATTAAATAACAACCTAATACTATGAAAAAACTTATCTTTTCACTTCTTGCTCTCGTTGTAGCATTCAGCGCTATGGCCGAGAAGCACACCGACAAGTTGTTGCGCGAGTTGCGCGACCCTAAGTCAAACTATGTATTCGTAATCGCACACCGTGGCGACTGGCGTAACTTCCCAGAGAACTCGTTGGAGGCTATCAAGTCGGCTATCCAGATGGGTGTCGATATCGTAGAGTTGGATGTTCACCGCACTGCCGATGGCGAGTTGGTGGTGTGCCACGAC
Source organism: Alistipes sp. (assembly GCA_017561105.1). Classification (GTDB taxonomy): domain Bacteria; phylum Bacteroidota; class Bacteroidia; order Bacteroidales; family Rikenellaceae; genus Alistipes. Next base: position 13,071 of record JAFZDR010000025.1, read on the forward strand.
AAGACTATCGACCGCACAACCAACGGTAAGGGCAAGATTAGCGAGCTCACTCTCGACTACATCCGTACTCGCAACCTCCGTGCAGGTCATAAGGTTGTAACACGCTTCAAGATGCCAACCTTGGAGGAGGCTCTCGATGTATGTAACGGCCGTATCCTTATCAACATCGACAAGGGTATCAACTACTACGACCAAATTATGGATATGCTCGTAAAGCGTAATATGGTTGATCAGGTTATCATCAAGAGCAGCAAGTCGGCCGAGGCGATGAAGGAGTTCTTCTCGCGCAACGACAAGAACATGCTCTATATGCCTATCATCAACTACAACACCAAGTCGTGGGGCAAGCACGAGCAGCTCTTTAACGACTACCTCAAGACCGACCTTCCGTTTGTTGCATTCGAAATGTGCTGGAACAGCACTTTGCCAAACGAGAAGAAGGTATTCAATAAGGTATTGAAGAGTGGCAAGCGCCTTTGGATTAACACATTGTGGAACAGCCTCTGCGGTGGCAAGAAGTTGGATTTGGAGGATGATGCAGCGGTAGGCAATGAGGAGAAGACCTATGGCAAGGTCCTCGCATACGGAGCTTCGATGATTCAGACCGACCGTCCTGCAATGCTTATCAAGTACCTCGACAGCAAGGGTCGTCACACACTCAAATAGTTCGCAAAAAATCTAAAAGCACAATATAAATGGGATTATTAAATTTTTTCAAGACGAGTGCGCCTAAGCCACTCCGTGCTGACCTCGACGAAGCAGGTCAGAAGAGATATCACCGCTCGTTGGCACTTCAGTCATTTATTGCGGGAACACTCGGTTACAGTCTGTACTATGTTTGTCGCACATCACTCAATGTGATGAAGAAACCTATCCTCGACAGCGGCATGCTCGATGCTACGCAGTTGGGTATTATCGGCTCGGCACTCTTGTTTGCCTACGCTATCGGTAAGTTCGTAAACGGCTTCCTCGCCGACCACTCGAACATCAAGCGCTTTATGGCTGCAGGTTTGTTGGTTTCGACTTTGGCAAACCTCACAATGGGCGTTATCGGCCTCTTTGGCTCGAACAACGCATTTATCGGCGAGGCTGTTATTCCTTCGACCGTTGTATTCTTCATCTTTGCAACAATGTGGGGCATAAATGGCTGGTCGCAGTCGATGGGTGCTGCTCCGGCTATTATCGCGCTCTCGCGTTGGTTCCCACTCTCGCGTCGAGGAACATTCTACGGATTCTTCTCGGCAAGCCACAACATTGGCGAGTGGTTGTCATTCATCTTCGTAGGCTCGATCGTTGCCGTTTCGGGCTGGCAGTGGGGATTCTTTGGTGCTGCAATCGCCGGAGCGATTGGTATCATCATTATTCTCTTCTTGATGCACGACACACCTGAGAGCAAAGGTCTGCCTTCAATTGAGGTTTTGACCGGCGAGAAGGTCGAAGAGAAGAAGAAGGATGAGTCTGCAGGTGAGGCTCAGAAGCTTGCATTGCGCACCCCTGCAGTTTGGATCTTGGCTCTCGCATCGGCGTTCATGTATATCTCGCGCTACTCGCTCAACTCGTGGGGTATCCTCTTCTTGCAGGAGGAGAAGGGCTTCGAGCTTGCTGATGCAACATTTATCATCTCGATCAATGCCTTGCTCGGTATCGTAGGTACAGTATTGGCAGGCTGGATGTCGGATGTATTGTTCAAGGGCGACCGCAAGATGCCTGCATTCGTATCGGGTATTATGTTGTCGGTGTCGTACGCATTGTTCGTGTATGGCGGCAACGAGTATTGGGTAAATATCGCGTCGATGGTATTGTTCGGTATCGCTATCGGTGTATTGATCGCATTCTTGGGCGGCTTGATGGCTATTGATGTTGTTCCACGCAAGGCTACAGGTGCTGCACTCGGTATCGTGGGTTGCGCAAGCTACATTGCAGCCGGTATTCAGGATGTTGTCAGCGGTTGGTTGATCGACAGCAATCTCACCGAGAGCGTAAACGAGCTCGGCGAGGTTGTTAAGCACTACGACTTCTCGTCGGCTGCAATCTTCTGGATTGGAGCATCGGTAGTTTCGTTCCTCTTGCCTATCCTCAACTGGGGAAAGAAGGTTAAGGAGTAGTCACAACTAAAACCATATTAGGAACGGGCTGAGTTTCAGTCCGTTCCTTTCATTTTACAGCGCTACCGCATTAAAAATTAAAGTTTTATCTGCCAAGCGATACATCGTTACACTTTTTTTGTTACCTTTGCCCGAATAAAAATATAATTATTTTTAATATTATTACGATGAGCGAGAAAAAACTCCGTTTCGAGACATTGCAGATTCACGGGGGTTATGCACCTGATCACACCCTTTCGCGCGGTTTGGCTATCTACCCTACCGCTGCTTACCACTTCAAGACATGCGACTATGCGGCAAACCTCTTCGAGTTGAGCGAGGCCGGCAATATATATACACGAATTCACAACCCGACAACCGCAAACTACGAGAATCGCGTAGCTGCGTTGTATGGCGGTGTAGGCGCTTTAGCAACATCGTCGGGTATGTCGTCGATTTTACTTACCGTTACAGCTTTGGCTAAGGCGGGCGATAATATCGTAACTTCGCCTTATGTATATGGCGGAACCCACAATCAGTTCTCGATTTCGTTGCGCAACCTCGGCGTTGAGGTGCGCTTTGCGAAGGATGCTTCACCTGAGGCTATCGAGGCGTTGATCGACGAGAAGACTCGCTTCGTATTCGTGGAGTCGATGTCAAATCCGGGCTGTATCGTTGCCGACATGGAGGCGTTGGCTAAGATTGCACACTCGCACAATATGCCACTTGTTGTGGACAACACATTCGGTGCTTGCGGATACCTCTGCAACCCATTCGATTGGGGTGCGGATATCATCTGCGACTCGGCTACAAAGTGGATTAACGGTCACGGCACAGCTATGGGCGGCATCATCGTCGATGGCGGTACATTCGATTGGGGCAATGGTCGCTATCCTGAGATTGACGGACCGTCGGAGGGTTACCACGGCTTGAACTTGTGGAAGACCTTCGGCAATCAGGCATTTATCGTGAAGTGCCGCGTAGATGGCTTGCGTGACTTCGGTTGCTGTCCTTCGCCATTCGACACCTACTTGATGATGCTCGGTCTTGAGACCCTCTCGTTGCGCGTACGCCACGAGGCTGAGTCTACCGCTAAGTTGGCAGAGTTCTTCCGCTCAAACAAGAATGTTAAGTCGGTGAGCTATGTAGGCTTCGAGGATAACCCAAGCTACGAGTTGGCTCAGAAATACTTCCGCAATGGTGCAGCATGCGTTATCTCGGTAGAGTTAGAGGGCACCTTGGAGGGCACAGTTCGCTTTGTCGAGGGATTGAAGTTGGCTGCCAATATGACTATGATTGGCGACTCGATCACCGTGGTTACTCACCCTGCATCAACAACCCACAAGCAGTTGAGCGACGATGCAAAGGTGCGTGCGGGTATTGCACCAACCTTGCTCCGTATCTCGGCAGGCTTGGAGGCTGTAGAGGATATTATCGAGGACTTCGAAGCAGGCTTCCAGAGAATGGAAGAGTAAAATGCAAAATTCAGAATTCAAAATGCAAAATTAGCGAATGGCTAATGGCCACCGCTGCGATTAAGCCGAGTGCAGAGGCTGCTTGCAGACTATGTAGAGGCAGAGCAGTGAAGACTGAAAGTCAACAGCTAATGGCTAACAATATGGCTAAATTTTTTCACGATACAACGCCTTTGCACCTGGAGTCGGGCGAGATGTTACCCGAGGTAACAATCGCATACGACACCTATGGAGAGCGCAACGAGGATGACTCGAACATCATCTGGGTATGTCACGCCCTGACCGCATCGTCGGATGTGGAGTCGTGGTGGCCAGAGATGATTGGCGAGGGTAAGTTGCTCGATGCGTCGCGCTACTTTATCATCTGCGCAAACTTCCTCGGCTCGCACTATGGCACGACAGGTCCACTCTCGATTAACCCCGCTACGGGAGAGAAGTGGTATGGCGACTTCCCGAAGGTTACCGTGCGCGATATGGCAGAGTGCCACCTCCGTTTGGCGGAACACCTCGGCATCAAGCGCGTAAAGCTCCTTATCGGTAGTTCGATTGGCGGTTTCCAATGTTTGGAGATGATCCTTGCAAATCCCGATTTGGCAGAGAACTTGGTATTGATTGCTACGGGAGCGACTACAACCCCTTGGATCTCGGCATTCAACGAGTCGCAGCGTTGGATTTTGGAGAACGACCCAACCTTTGGCGAGCGTCGCGACGATGCAGGCGAGTCGGGTATGGCAGCAGCACGCAGTGTGGCATTGTTGAGCTACCGCGGTGGCCCGGCATACTGCCTTACACAGCAGGACAACGAGGAGTTGAAGGGTGATCTCTTCAAGCGTCGCGTTCACTCGTACCAGCGCTACCAGGGCGAGAAGTTGCGCCGTCGATTTAACGCCTACTCGTACGCTTCGGTTTCGTATGCTGTCGATTCGCACGATATCGGTCGCGGTCGCGGTGGCGTAGAGAAGGCCTTGGCGTCGATTAAGTGTCGCACCTTTGTAGTGGGCATCACAAGCGACATCCTCTTCACCGAGGTGGAGAATCACTACTTGGCAGACAACATCAAGGGAGCACACTACCACTTGATCGACTCGTCGTTTGGTCACGACGGCTTCCTCGTGGAGGCAGAGTCACTGAATAAACTCATTTTGGAATTTATAAACTAAGATAAATATATGGCACAGAAACAACTTGTAATTGGTATGTTCGGCTTCGGTAATGTGGGACGCGGTCTTTACGATGTGCTGAACACCATCTCCTCGAACGAGGCGGTAATCAAGCGTATATGCGTGCGCGACATCACAAAGGAGCGCGGCATAGATGCTGACTTTACCGACAAACCCGACTATATCTTCAACGACAAAGACATCAACCTTATCGTGGAGTTGATTGACGATGCAGAGGCTGCATACCACATTGTAAAGCGTGCTTTGCAGAGTGGTCGTTCGGCAGTTTCGGGCAACAAGAAGATGTTGGCACACCACCTTCCTGAGTTGATTGAGTTGCAGCAGAAGCACAATGTTGCATTGCTCTACGACGCATCGGCTTGTGGATCAATTCCTGTTATCCGCAACCTCGAGGAGTACTACGACAACGATCTCCTCGTGTCGGTTAAGGGTATCTTGAATGGTTCGTCGAACTTTATCTTGTCGAAGATTTTTAACGAGAACTACTCTTACGATGTGGCTCTTCGCCGTGCGCAGGAGTTGGGATTTGCCGAGAGCGATCCTACACTCGATATCGGTGGCTGGGACTCGCTGTTCAAGCTTATCATCATCACCGTACACGCATTCGGTTGCTATGTATCGCCTGAGAAGATCTTTACATACGGTATCTCGACAATGAACGACAACGATATCCGCTTCGCAAACGAGAAGAAGCGTCGCTACAAGTTGGTTGCACATGTCGAGAAGTTGGATAATGGTAAGATTATTATGAGCGTTATGCCACAGCTCATCTCGCGTGATAAATATATATATAGTGTAGAGGACGAGTTCAACGGCGTAGTTATCAAAGGTAAGTTCTACGACAAGCAGTTTATGTTTGGTCGTGGTGCGGGTGGTCACCCAACCGGCTCGGCTGTATTGAGCGATATCACCGCCTGCTTCTACAACTACCGTTACGAGTATAAGCGAATGTTCGACCACGCACCTGTTGAGTACACCGACGATGTATAGGTACGAGTATATCTCCGCTACCAGAATACCGAGGATCGTGCGTTGTTCGACTTCGCAAGCATCGAGGAACAGTATATTAGCGACGAGTACCAGTATGTAGTTGGCCACATCTCGTTGGCTAACTTGCACAAAAATGCTGCACAGATTCGTGAGCGCGATCTCTTTATCGCAGCCTACCCTACAAAGTAGAGATTTTACCAAGTTTCTTGACAGAGCGTGGCAAATATATCATTTCTGGTTGAGTATTTTCCGGGAGGAGGAGTTGAGCGAGTTATAATGAATCTCGCTCAACCTCTTACCGAGAAGGGCCACAAGGTTTTCCTCTTTGTGCGCCACTTAACCCGCGAAAATCTACCGAACAATCTCCCTATCGACTATATCGAGTTGCCACACTCGGCGCGTAGTTCCAAGAACTACCAATTTGTTGTAGATGCCATAAAGGCTCACAACATCGACATCTTCTTCGCACCGGGACGATTTCCTAAATACCTACCCAAATTGAGGGAGTTGGGTATTTGTAAGTTGGTTTATGTTCTTCACGGTTGTCCATTCTACGAAAAGATGGAGAAGTGGGGAGCAATATCGCACCCTAAGCAGCGCACATTGAAGGAGTGGTTCAAGAGGTGGTTTATCAACTATCCGAAGTATAAGTTGGGCTACTACGACCACAAAATGGCAAAGCGCTACGAAACAATCTACAACGCAGTCGATGCCTATGGTACTCTCTTTGAGGAGTACGGAAGAATGGTTGCCGAGAAGTTGAATGTTCCGTACGAAGATTCGAAGTGCGTGGTACTCCAAAATCCGATACCGCAATCCGACAACATAGAGTTAAACAATCCTCGCCAAAAGAGAGTTCTCTTTGTGGGAAGACTCTCCTATTGGGATAAGCGTATAGATCGACTGCTCGCAGTGTGGCAACTTGTCCACAACGACTTTCCGGAGTGGAAGCTGTCTATCGTGGGAATTGGAGAGGAGTTGAAGAGTCTGGAACGCATTGTAGAGAGAGAGAATCTGCCACGAGTGGAGTTTTTAGGTTTTGTGGCCGACC
>JAFZDR010000198.1 GCA_017561105.1 Alistipes sp.
CATCTTTGCACCCGAGCCGGGAGTCTCGTTCTGCTCCAGGACATTTACATTGAGGATTGTACCCTTTGTATCGAAGCCGACCATCATCTTTACCAAGCCGCTAAAGCCATTCTTGGTAGCAGTTTCGATGGCATAGCCTACAACCTCGCCACCCTTGGTAGCCTTGTATGCCAAAATCAACAACTCGTCAGCAGTATGCTCGCTCTTCTCGGTAGCATCGAACTCAGGCAACACCTGCGCCAATGCAGCCTTAACAGCAGCCTCCTTTGCCTTAGCGATAGGATCTACGGTAATCATATTTACCAGACCTACGCAGGCCGACGAGATAAGAGTGATGCAGAAAAGCACCAAAACCATATTCTTCAATGAACTCTTCATAGCTCTACCCTCCTACTTTTTAGCACCGAAACGGCGTGGTTTGATATACTTATTTATAAGAGGTACTACGCTATTCATAATAAGGATTGCGAACGACATACCCTCAGGATATGCGCCCCACAAACGAATAGTCATAGTCAAAGCTCCGATACCGATACCGTAGATAATCATACCCTTAGTTGTCATTGGCGAGGTAACATAGTCGGTTGCCATAAACATCGCACCCAACACAGCACCACCACCCAACAAGTGGAACAACGCAAAGTTCGAAACGAGGTGCGGTGCATCGAACGAGAATGCGCCATAGATGGCTGCGAATACCGCCATAGTACCGAGCACCGCAACCGGAATATGCCAAGTGATAACGCGACGAATGAGCAAGTATGCACCACCGAGCAACAATGCCAAGGTTGCAACCTCACCGAACGAACCTGCGATATTACCTGTAAACATTCCGAGCATATCGTACTCTGCAAAGTTCAAAAGACCCGCCTTTGCAGCTGCGAGAGGTGTCGCACCCGAGTAGGCGTCGACAAAGCCCTCAACCGACGGCTGTGCGAACGAAGTCATCTGCACAGGGTATGCAATCAAGAGGAATACACGCGCTACGATAGCTGGGTTAAACGGATTCTTGCCAAGACCACCGAACGGCATCTTCGCAACACCGATAGCTACCAACGCGCCAACTGCAACAATCCACAACGGAATGTTTGCCGGCATATTCATCGCCAACAACAAACCTGTTACTACGGCCGAGAGGTTGGTAACGGTCTGCTTGCCCTTTACCAAGAATTTCTGAATCAACGACTCGAAGAGTACACAGCAGCCAATCGACATTGCCGTAATACCCAAAACGCCCCAACCATACACATATACCGAAACGGCCAACGCAGGCAAGAGGGCAATGATTACATCTCCCATCAGGCGTGTGGTCGATAACGAGCCGTGAATATGAGGAGCCGAGGCTACAATAGTTCTGTTTGCCATATCTTTTCTCCTTTCTTATTTCTTTGCGTTACGAGCGCGGATAATGCCCATTACGGTCTGCTTGCCAAGACGCACATAGTCGAGCAATGCAATATTTGCAGGACAGGTGAATTGGCAGCAACCACACTCAATACAACTTACGATATCATTCTGCTCCATCGCATCCCAAGCCTTCTTCTTCGACTGCTTTGCGAGGAGATAAGGCTCCAAGCCCATAGGACAAGCCTCAACACACTTTGCGCACTTGATACAAGCCGAAGGCTCACCGCGCAACGCCTCTGCACCACTCAAAATGGTGATACCCGAGCATCCCTTCATCACAGGCGAAGCCAAGTTCGACATCGGGCGTCCCATCATAGGGCCACCATTCAATACGCGAGTGTCGCCCTCAGGCAAACCACCACACTTCTCGATAAGTGCCGACACCGGAGTTCCGAAACGAGTAAGCAAGTTCTTTGTATCCTTAACCTCCTTGCCTGTAACGGTTACTACGCGCTGAACAAGCGGCTTGTTCTTCTGTACAGCCTCATATACAGCCACTGCGGTCGATGCGTTGCAAACCACTGCACCTACATCGATAGGCAATGCCGGTGGAGCCGGAACCTCGCGACCTGTAACGGCTGCGATTAACTGTTTCTCACCACCCTGCGGATACATAGTCTTGAGTGCCTTAACCTCGATACCGTTATAGCCCTTAGCCAACTCACTGAGGTGCTTGATAGCATCAGGCTTATTATTCTCAACGCCGATTACAGCCTTCTCAACCGATACCGCCTTCATCAAGATCGAAACGCCGACGAGCAACTCTTCACCGCGCTCCAACATGGTGCGATAGTCCGAAGTGAGGTATGGCTCACACTCAACGCCGTTGATAATCAAAATATCGGCCTTCTTGCCGTCAGGAATAGACAACTTAACATGAGTTGGGAATGTTGCGCCACCCATACCTACGATACCTGCATCCTTGATACGGGCAATAATCTCGGCAGATGAGAGGTTGCACTCCTTAACAAGGTCTGTCGAGAGGTCAATACCCTCGGCCCACTCGTCGCCATCGCGTTTGATCGAAATCATCATCTGGCGCAAGCCCTGACCATTCAACTGCATATCGACAGCGGTTACTGTACCCGAGATAGGAGCGTGAATATTTGCCGACATAAAGCCTGTAGCCTCGGCAATCTTCTGTCCCACCTTCACGGTATCGCC
>JAFZDR010000199.1 GCA_017561105.1 Alistipes sp.
GAGGTGGCTGTAGCTGCATTCCTTGCGGGACAGTGCCGTTATACCGATATCGTTGCAACAATCGAGCATGCACTCGAAAAGGCGCAGTTCGTTGCACAACCATCTCTCTCTGACTATGCTGAGATTGATGCCGAGTCGAGAAGGTTGGCAAAGTCGTTCTTGAAATTGTAGGAGGAGATGGATTTTAAGAGTATAGATATACAAAAGATAGCCTTCAAAAGCTTGTTCTATCTGACAACTATCCTCTGCGTAGGAGCGTTGGTTTGGGCTTTGCGCTACTCCTATCTATACTTTACTCTGCCGCTTATTGCGTGGATTCCGATCTATATCGCCGTAGCCGCATATTTCTATTATGCAGCACGCTTTATAGTTACCAAAAACGGCTTTACGCGATTTGTTATCCATTTGGTGACACTACATATCCTTCCGGCATTGGCTTCGATATTGCTCTTTGTCCTTGCGCCGAAGAGTGTGTCGTACGAGCCGATAACGGGCTCGCCCAAAGTCTACGAGAGGCGATTTAACGATATGCAGGACAAACAGAAGAGGGCCGCTTTGGCAAATGGTCTTGCTCCGTTCGAATCTCAAGCCAATATCGAGGCGCGTTACAAGAAGTTGCGTCGAGCAGGAAAGTTGGTAAAGATTGAGAGCAACTCAGACTATGTGGTGCGATCATTGACCTACTCTTCGCCATATGTTGTCCCTAAGGTTAAGAAGTTATTGGACGATATTGCCGAGAAGTTCCAGAGCAAGACGCAGACTAAGGCTAAGTTTATAGTGACGAGTGTTTTGCGTACCGAGGAGGATGTGAAAAAACTGAAGCGCGTAAATGGCAACGCATCGACAAATTCGTGCCACTGCAACGCAACGACTATAGATATATCGTATGTGCGCTTCGAGGATGACAAGATACGACCACGCAGCAACTACGAGTTGCGTTTGGCTTTGGCTCAGACTCTTCACGAACTTCGCGAGGCGGGGCGTTGCTATGTTAAGATCGAGCGCAAGCAGTATTGCTACCACATTACGGTAAGATAGAAAATTATAACAATATACAGATATGGAGATTTTAATCAAGGTTTTACAATTTTTTATGAGCCTGACACTCTTGGTGGCGGTTCACGAGTTCGGACACTTTATTGTGGCACGCATATTCAAAATTCGTGTCGAGAAGTTCTATATCTTCTTCGATGCGGGTTTCTCGCTCTGGAAGAAAAAGTTTGGCGATACCGAGTATGGCTTGGGTTGGTTGCCACTCGGAGGCTACTGCAAAATTGCAGGTATGGTCGATGAGAGCATGGATAAGGAGCAGTTGGCAGCTGAGCCACAGCCGTGGGAGTATCGTGCAAAGCCCGCTTGGCAGCGATTCTTTGTCCTTATTGCAGGTGTTACGATGAATGTTGTGTTGGCATTCTTTATCTACTGCGGTATCTCGTTCTCGTATGGCTCGCAGTATATATCGAATGAGGATATGATCTATGGCTACGAGTTTAGCCAGAGTGCCGAGCAGTTGGGATTTCGTGACGGCGACCGCATCGTAACAATCGGTGGCGAGAAGGTCGAGAATATTAACTCTATTCTTCCAAAGATCCTCCTTGCAAAGGAGAATTGTGAGGTGGAGGTGGTGCGCGAAGGCGCTCCATACCGCTTTGTGCTTAACAATGAGATTTTGAACATCATGCGCAAGGAGAATGTTTTCGAGAGTGAGCAACTCTACTCTCCGTTGGTACCGTTTGTTGTGGATAGCCTTGCATCGCCAACATCGGTGCAGTCGGGCTTGCAGAGGGGCGACCGCATTATCGGTATCGGAGGAGAGAGCGTTCCATATTTTAACCACTATGCCGAGCGCCTTGCAAAACTTGCAAATGCAACTGCAGAGTTGCAGGTGTTGCGCGGTGCAGATACCCTCACTTTGAGCATCCCGGTAAATGCCGAGGGTAAGATTGGCGTTATTAGCGAGAACTTCTTCAAGGTGCGTACCGAGAAGTATAACTTCTTCGAGGCTATCCCTGCGGGTGCGCGCTTGACAGCTAAAACCATCAAGAATTATTGGGATCAGCTGGTACTTATCGTGAAGCCTGACACAGGCTTGTATAAGCAGGTTGGCGGCTTTATCGCTATCGGTAATATCTTCCCTTCGGAGTGGGATTGGCACCAGTTCTGGTCGATGACCGCATTCCTCTCGATTATTCTTGCGGTGATGAATATCATCCCTATTCCGGGACTTGATGGCGGTCATATGATCTTCACCTTCTGGGAGATGGTTACAGGTCGCAAGGTTAGCGACAAGGTGTTGGAGGTTGCACAGTATATCGGTATGGCACTGATACTCGCCCTTGTCCTCTTCGCCAACGGAAACGATATCTATAGATTCTTTATAAAGTAGGGGCTATTAGCTTTTAGCCATTAGCCATTGGCTTTTTTAGTGAGATTAGAGAGAATAGGGAGTTTAGCGATGTTATTCTCCCTATTCTCATTAAATTCACTATACTCCCTACTGCCGGGTATCGTTTTCGATACCCGTGTTTGTGTGGGAGTGTTCCTTTTGTGGGCTGGGTATCGTTTTCGATACCTGCGAGGGTGAGGGAATATCGCAGTGGAGATTAAAGCAATCGCCCCGCAGAACAAACTGCGAGGCGATATGCTTAGAATCATTTACTCAAAATCGTAAGGTTCAATATATGATTTATATTGAGACCAACTCATTATGTACTGATTATACGATGCTCGAGAAACATATATTATCATTCTATCATTAAATGGAAATGGATTAAAATAAGTATTAAGTATAGGTGGAGTTATTGGCTTGCAATAAACCTCTTTAAGCGATTCGCAACAGAAGAATGCTAATCCTCCAATTCTAGCAACAGAATTAGGTATTGTAATACTTGTCAGTGATACGCAATCTCTGAATGCTTCCTCTCCAATTTCAGCAACGCTATTTCCAATTATTACACTTGTCAGCGACTTGCAATCGCCGAATGCATAACGTCCAATCGAAGTAACGCCATTGCCGATTGTTACACTTGCCAAGTTGTAACAATCACAAAATGCACAGGTGTCAATTGTTGTTACACTATCAGTAATAGTAACGTTTTTCAGCGAGGCGCAATTCTTAAATGCTTCATATCCAATCGACGTAACACCATCGGGGATTGTGTAATTTTGGAAAAAATAACAGAACTCTCTTTTGACCTATTATTATAAAGAGAAAATTTCCGGCATTCAGTCCATGGACGATATCTACAGGATTGCAGA
>JAFZDR010000200.1 GCA_017561105.1 Alistipes sp.
GGATTTGGAGAGTGCTCCATATCAGTCGTCGTCGGTGTCGTCGTTGCAGAATGCTACAAGCAACGAGTTCGATATCTCGCGTGTATCGGCTCCTTCGACCAACGAGGTTCCGTTCTAACCAGAATCCATACTTGAAACAAGACAAAAACAAACCGTACAATGAAGAAGATATTTAGTGTAATCCTTGCGGGCTTGATGCTCATCGGATGTCAAAATTTCGAGGAGCAGGATGTTGTCGGCGTGGATGGTCGCAGTTTGACCGTATCACTTGCCGAGACACGTACCTCATTAGGTGCAAAGGAGGGCGTAACCTATCCGGTATATTGGAGCGAAGGCGACTGCATAGTTATAAACGGCATAAAGTCGCAGACGGCGCAGATAAATGTTAATAATCAGGCATCGGCTTCGTTCGAGTTGGGTGGTGTAGTCGAGTATCCATACTCGGTTACATATCCCTACTGCGAGAGCACTTCGGCCGAGCAGGCAATAGTGGTGTTCCCTGCCAAGCAGAGCTATGTCGAGGGTACATTCTCGTCGGAGGCAGCTCCGATGTGCGGATATGTGAAGAGTGGCAATAGTGTGGCACTGAACCACCTCGCAACCGTACTACGCTTGCCGATTAGAGCGAGCGAGAGCGGTCTTGAGCTTACGAAGGTAGTTGTAACATCTATCTCGGGTGCGAAGATTGCGGGTGAGTTTGCGGTGGATTGCGCTACGGCAACTATTACTCCGTGCGAGGGTGCAAAGAACTCTATCACCTACTCCCTGCCTAAGAAATTTACCCTCTCGACCGATGAGGATCGTGTGCTATATATCGCATTGCCGGCAGTAGATCTGGGCTTGTGCGGCATTGAGTTCGTTATGAGCAATGGCGATAATATGAGAGCCAATTGGCAGGCTGGCAATGTTGCTGCGGGTGTTGTACGCGAGTTCAAGTCGATAACCTTCAAGGCGGGTGAAACATGCTTGTTGCCGGCAATGGGAGCCATGGATGATGAGTTTGAGGTACCATATACCGTAGTCAGCGGCTATGTTCGCGACACTTCAGGTGCGGGTATTAGTGGTGTGGCGGTTAGCGACGGCTTCTCGGTTGTAACAACTAATGCGAAAGGCTTCTACTCGATGATTGTTTCGCCGGATACATGGTATATCTTCATTTCGTTACCGTCGGAGTATGAGGTGCCTACAAATGAGTACGGCCAGCCTTGCTTCTACAAGAAGTACGATCCAACCCAGAGCAACTACAATTTCGAGCTGAAACCGTTGGCAGGTGGCAAGGAGACAAAGTTCTCGCTCTTTGTGCTGACCGATACCCATGTTTCGACATCGTACCGTCGTGCGCGCTTCCGCGAGGAGACTATCGCGAGCATCAAGCGCCACCTCAACAATGAGGTGCCAAAGGATATGCCGTGCTACGGATTTACACTCGGTGACCTTGTTTCGAACTCGAGTACAAACAATACGGGTGCAGAGCGTGTAAATGTGCGCGACCTCCTTTCGAAAGAGAGTGTCGGCTTCCCTGTGTTCCAGGTTATGGGTAACCACGACAACACCTTCTGGGATGCCAATAATCCGATATATGCCGATAGTCGTAACTCTACTTACAACATCAAGGCTCAGCGCGAGCATGAGGATATATTCGGCCCTGCAAACTACTCGTTCAATCGTGGCGATGTGCATATTATCGGTATGCGCAACATTATCTACATGTCAAATAGTGTAAATAATAACTACGAGGTCGGCTTTACCGATGAGCAGTGGGAGTGGTTGAAGCAGGATTTGGCTCTTGTGCCAAGGGATAAGATGGTTGTTCTGGGTTGCCATATCCGACTCCATGGCGAGACTAAAAATCATATTGGGGATGTTACCGCCTTGTTGGGTGAGTATAAGGAGGCTCATATCTTCTCGGGCCATTCTCACGTTCAGCGACACCACGAAAATAGCGGTTCAACCAAGAAAGTCTTCGAACACAACCTGGCGGCTGTAGCGGGTGCGGGCTGGTACTGCAAGATGTGCGAGGATGGTTGCCCTATCGGCTACAATGTATTCGTTGGCGAGGGCGCAACATTCAGCGATTGGTATTTTATGTCCTTCAACAAGGGTACCGATACACGACCTCAGCAGATGCGACTCTATCGTGGCAATGCACTTACGGGTATCGAGAAGAGCCTATCGAATAAGCCAGAGAGTTCGGTAACGGGTTACTACAAGTTTAATTTCAGCGAGAATACCATCTTGGCCAATGTCTATAATGCCGATACTAAGTGGGTTGTAAAGGTCTATGAGGATGGTGTATATTCGGGAAATATGGATGTACTTCCATCGAAAGGACTCGCCTTCTCCTCGCTTATTGGCGACGGCTCTGCTGCAAGTCCATTCCGCTTTGCCGATGGCGTAGAGTCGGGTCACGACCTCTACACTGCAGGCTTGTTGCTTGGAATTCAGAGTCGCTACTCTAACGGAGAACCGGCAGCAAACTGCTGGCAGGGCAATACCCACTTGTACAAATATGTGCAGAAGAATAAGAATGCCCAAATCAGAGTCGTAGCGATAGACCGTTTCGGCAACGAGTATACTGAGACCAAAATCACTGAGGGTACGGACTATACATACACCTCGGGCGACTACAAAACCGACGCAAATCTAAAATAGAATGAAACAAATATTGCGAATTTTAGCAACCTTCTTCGCGCTCTTTTTTGTGGCGTGTCAGGCTGATAGCACTACCGATGCTGTGTGTGGCGATGGTGCAAC
>JAFZDR010000201.1 GCA_017561105.1 Alistipes sp.
ATACACCGAAGTAAGGTGCCATCTCTGCAGTTGTAAACCACTGCCAGAGGCTCTCATCACCATCGAGGTAGTCGCGAGTGATGTCGATATACCCCTGCTGGAAGTCGTTAGTGTGCTCGAAGATACCTACGAGGTACATATAAGTATTGTTGTCTGGAGTAAATGTAATTGAACCATCCTTAGTTGTGAGGTTCGAGAACTCAACGTTAACTGTACCATTGAACTGCTCAGGACCAGGCAAGCGCAACTCTATCTTGCGGTACCAAGCATCCTCGAGCCAATACTTCTCTGGGTCTATATTCGACGACGATGCGCCACCGCCCATGCTTGGAAGACCGGTGAATGAATCATCCTGATAACCCTCCATATCGTATGGGAACCAGTACCAACCTGTACCCCAACCCCAATCGATTGTAGGGTGCTTCTTACCACAGCTTCTTGGAGACTCGCAGTCACACTCTGCATAGTCAACCTCCGACATCAAGAGAACGAGTGGCTCACCCGGCTGGAAGTTGTAATAATACTGAATGATACCTGCGACACCATTCTCAACATCCTCGCTGTTAGGGTCAACCTCGGTGCAGTAGCCGCTGCCGATTACATAGTAACCAATCTCGCCCTTATCGTTACGACGGTAAGCGTTGAAGTGGTTGATCTCGAGGAGAGTATCGCGCTCGATGAGGTAAGCAGGGTAAACATAGTCGCAAGAGTGCAACATCTGTGGCATTGGTGGGTTACCGTTGTACTCCAACATCGCAATGTTGGTTACACCCCACTTAACGCGACGACCCTTAGCCTTAACAACCTCAGGGAATGTAACATATACATCCATACCCTCGTAGCTCTGACGGATAACTGCAACATCGTCATCAGCATAGCGGTCAGGAGTAGAGAACGATGCCTCGAAAACCTCGCCGTTGTTGTAATACTGAGTATCCGAGATTGTCGCTGCGATAAACACCGCGAACATCTTGTTACGATCAAGACCATCGTTACCATCGAGGTGAATGTTCGAGAAGCTTGTACCAGCAGGCTTAGACTTACCGTTACGGAAAATCATGTTTGCACTTGGTACAGCATAAGATGTTGTAATAGGCGTATTGTTCTTGTCGTAGCCTGTTACGAAATACTTAGTGCCGTTCTGGTCTATAGCAATCTCCTTTACGAGGCAAGCAAGTTTCTTGATGTTCATACCCTCTACAGGAATGTCTACAGAGATAGCCGAGTGTACAACCGGCTCACCTGTAATAGTCAAAGATGGCGTTCCACCTTGTTCACCACCGGTAGGACCGTCTGGTGTACACGCTGTTGTAATACAGCCAACCCAAGCGAGCAAGCCGCACACAACAAGTGTTCTGAATAAGTTTTTCATAAATTTAGAATTTTATTGTTAGGAAATAAATTTATCAAATTCAGGGTGCAAGTTAGTAATTTTTTTTCAAAAATTACGATTACGAACCATATTTTTCACCTCCAATATATACGCGCGGGCGAAAAGGCCATTTTGGGGCGTGTATATATGCAAAAAATAGCATAAAAAACACCGACTTTCATCGGTGTTTTTTATGCTATAACGGGTATTTTGCCCTCTACTTCTTGTACTCCTCGACTCCCTTGCGCAAGAAGTTTACGAAGCCCTCAACCGAGAGGTCGTAGCCACGCGGCTCGCCCAAAACCTCGCCATTTTTGCCCTGCAAAACATAGTATGGCTGGGCGTTTACGCCAAAGCGGGTAAGTGCGTAATTGGCATTCACCTTACCCAACGACTTCAAGGTTTTACCACCCTCGGTTACCACCCAATCGCTCTCAGGCAACTGCATCTTATCGTCGGTATAGAGTGCCACAACAACATACTCGTCGCGCAAAATCTGCTGAACAGTAGGGTCCGACCAAACTCGCGCCTCCATCTCACGACAATTTACACAGCCATGGCCTGTAAAGTCGATAAAGATAGGCTTGCCAACCTTTGCAGCATAAGCCTCGGCCTCCTTCATATCGAAGAAACCCTTCAAGCCGTGCGGAAGGTGGAGAAAGTCGCTATATTTCGCATTCTCGAGACTCGTCTCGCTGCTTGCGGTTGCGGCAGGTGCGCTACTCTGGCCAACAACAAAGTCCTGTGTCGAAAGTGGTGGCAGGTAGCCCGACAACGCCTTCAAAGGTGCACCCCACATACCAGGAATCATATATACAACGAATGTAAAGACACCGATTGCCATAGCCAAGCGGCCTACGCTGAGGTGCTTCAACTCGCTATCGTGAGCGAACTTAATCTTGCCCAAGAGGTACAAGCCGAGCAACGAGAATACCACAATCCAGATTGCGAGATATACCTCGCGATCGAGCAAGTTCCAGTGGTAAACCTGGTCAGCAACGCTCAAGAACTTAAATCCGAGAGCCACCTCGACAAAGCCGAGTACGACCTTCACCGAATTGAGCCAGCCACCACTCTTTGGCAACTTCTTCAACATCGAAGGGAAGAATGCAAAGATGGTAAACGGCAACGCAAAGGCTGTAGAGAATGCCAACATTGTGATAATTGGCGACCACACCTCACCCGAAGTCGATTTGATAAGCACCGAGCCTACGATTGGACCTGTGCACGAGAACGACACCAATACAAGGGTGAGAGCCATAAAGAAGATACCTCCGATACCACCCTTATCCGACTGTGCATCGCTCTTATTAACGAGTGCGCTTGGCAGTGTAATCTCGAATGCACCGAAGAACGATGCTGCAAAGACCATAAATACCACAAAGAAGAGGATATTTGGAACCCAGTGTGTTGCAAGCCAGTTGAAGATATCGGCAGTAACTGCATCACCACCCAATACGCGCGTAATAACAATAAGTATAGCGATAGGTAGTGTGTAGAGCGCTACGATGAACAAACCATACAACGATGCGTTAATTCGTCCGCGAGCTGCCGAGCCACTATTCTTCATAAAGAACGAAACGGTCATTGGCACCATTGGGAATACGCAAGGTGTGAGCAGAGCCGCAAATCCCCACAAGATAGCCTCGATAATGAGCGACCACAACGAGCCGCTACCCGCAGCATCCTTTACAGCCTTAACCTCGGTCTGAGGTGCATTTGCGCTCTCGCCGAGCGATACAACAACCTCCTCGGTAGTTGGCGAAAGGCAGCTTCCGATGTTGCATGCCTGGTACGAGATTGTAGCCTTAACTTCGCCACCTTTGCCCTCAACCTTGAAGTCCTGCTCAAAGAGTGCCTCCTTCTCGAACTCGCCAATCTCCATTCCGAGCAACTCATCTACGGCATACTTAGCCTTCGAGAGTGCACGCAAGTTACCCTCAGCGGTAACGCCCTCGCCCGACTCGAATGTAATCTCGGTAGGATTGAAAGCCTTTGCAGGGTCGTTTACATAGATATGCCAACCATTCGCAATCTGCGCCTTGAACTGCACGGTATAGCTACCATTGCCCTTGTCAGCCACCGAATGGCTCCACTTAACCTCACCTTGTGCAGATACAACCATCGGCACAAAGCAGAGCAGTGTCAAAAATAAGTTTCGTAAAATTCTCATAATTATTTAAGTTTATCCTTTCTAATTTTTCACAAACTCAAGTGCCTGCCAAACATCGTTGGTGCGGTGTCTCGAGAGGTTATAGCCAAGCGATGAAGCCTTCTTGACAAGGATATCGACATCCTCTGCTAAAAAACCGCTCAAGACAAGCTTTCCACCCGCCGACAAGCTCTTATCATACGCCTCCATATCGGCCAACAAGATGTTGCGGTTGATATTTGCCAATACAACATCGAACGCCCTACCCTCGATAGCCTTGGCATCGCCACAAACCGACTCTACCCTATCGATAACTCCGTTCAGGACGATATTCTCGCGGACACTCTCCTCGGCCATATCGTCAATCTCGACAGCCAACACACCCGCGGCACCCAACTTTGCAGCTACGATAGCTAAAACGCCAGTTCCGCTGCCCATATCGAGCACACGCCTACCCTCGATATCGCTATCGAGCAGCGCCTCAATCATCAGCTGCGTGGTGCAGTGGTGGCCTGTACCAAACGACATCTTAGGCTGGATAATAACCTCCAAGCCCTGATAATCGGCACGCTCTTTATGGAATGGTGCGCGGATAAGTACCTCTCCGCGGACCTCAACCTCCTCGAAATCGCTCTCCCACACGGCATTCCAATTCTCAGCCTCGATATCCTCGAAAAAGTAGTTTATAAAACCTTCGCCTTCGAGCATATCCTCAACAGCCTGGCGCACCTCTGCCAAATCTCCCTGGGGCGCATAGGCATTGAGCAACTCACCGTCGTAGTCGAAACTGTCGAACGGAAAGTCGGCAAGGTAGGCCGAGAGAATCTCTCCCTGCTCCTCGGTGGCATATACCGATAACTTCGTGTAGGCAGCCATTCGTTTACTCTACATAAAGGACCAAACCCTTCAAATACTCACCCTCTGGGTGGTAGATATTGATTGGATGGTCGGTTGGTTGTGTCAGCTGGTGCAAGATACGCACTTTGCGTCCTGCGATAGCAGCTGCTGTAAATACTGTAGTGCGGAACAGCTCCTTCGACACCGCCTGCGAACAGGAGAATGTAAAGAGAATACCGCCCGACTTAATCTGCGACATGGCGCGAGCATTCAGGCGCTTGTAGCCCTGCATTGCATTGCCCAACACCTTGTGATGCTTGGCAAATGCCGGCGGATCGAGGATAATCATATCGTACTTATCGCCGATATCCTTCAAATACTCCACCGCATCGCACGCCAACGAGGTATGCGGTGCATCCTCGCCAAAGTTCAACTTTATATTCTCATCGACAAGGCGTACTGCGCGTTCCGAAGCGTCAATCGAGCAAACCTCCTTTGCTCCTCCTGCCAAGGCATAGACCGAGAATCCTCCCGTATAGCAGAAGGTGTTGAGTACGGTGCGACCCTTCGCGTATTGCTGAACAAGGTGGCGGTTGAAGCGCTGATCGATAAAGAAGCCTGTTTTCTGGCCCTCCTCCCAATTTACGAGGAACTTATGACCATTCTCCACAACGACATTATCCTTCTCGGCCGAACCGTAGAGATAGCCGTCAACAGCGTTCAAGTTAGCCTTGAAAGGTACGGTTTGTGCGCTCTTATCGTAAATAGCTGTTATCTTCTCACCATAGACCTCACGGATAGCGGTTGCAATCTCGTTGCGCGAGAGATACATACCTACAGAGTGACACTGCACGACAGCGGTTGTGCCATATACATCGACAACCAAGCCCGGCAACAAATCGCCCTCGCCATGGATAAGGCGATAGCAGTTGGTCTGCGGATTGTCGGTCAAATCGAGCGTGCGACGCACATCGTATGCACTTGCGATACGCGAACGCCACCAAGCGGCATCTATCGCCTCCTTCTCAAAGGTGAGGATACGCACTGCAATCGATCCAATCTGGTAGTGGCCGCGAGCGATATACTCGCCACGCTGTGTGAAGATATCGACAAGCGAACCCTCGGGGATACTATCACCCTCGCACTCAATGCGCTCAATTGCGCCCGAGAAGACCCAAGGATGACAGCGTTGCAGCGACTCCTCCTTACCTCTGCGGAGATAAATTTTAGCTCTGTTCATATCTCTATTCGTATGGCTCAACATAGAGCGTAAATATCAGTGGTGTATATGGTAAAATCTCGGTCGAGATGGTCTTTGTGGTAGTAGTCTCCTCCTCTGCCGAATCGTAGTTGTAATTGTAGTTGTAGTACGAGTAATCGTAGTAGTTGTAGTACGGGCTATAGTAGTTGTAGTACGAGTTGTAGTAGTTGTAGTAGTTCATCGCATTGTAGTAGTTCGCTGTACCTGTAGAGGTTGTCTCGGTTGTGGTCGAACCCGACATGCCGCTTGCGCCATACGCATAGCCCGATGTGGTGAGAATCTGGCCATATGCGCCATAGTGCATCTCTGGAATACCGTAGTACCACGCACCGATAGCCTGGCGCTCACTCGCCTCCTTGCCCTCGTCGTCAGACGGGCTGTAGCTGAACACCTCGCATACGGGAGCTGCCTCGTTGAACACGAGTGTACGAATCTCGGCAATATTGGTATCGAGGACGAAACCGTCGAGGAATCGCAGCACATACCAAACTTTCGCTCGACCATTCTTAGTTACCTTCGTATCATCCTTCTTGAGCTCCTCGGCACTCAAGCCCTTACCAAAACGCTCCAAGAGAATCTTGTTAATCTGCTCGTTGAGTGTCGCCATCTTACCCGGAGCATAGTTCTTGTTGTCGATATAAGGCTGATTGAGTTTATCGGCCTTATCCATGCAGTCAGGCTTCATATACTTGTAGCCGGCTGCATTATCGCTCTCGGGATTGTAGCTTAGATTGTAGTAAAGGCCCTTTAACTTCAAATCGTCGTTCTCGTCGGTCTTCTCCGACTCCGGTTTTTTGGCCTGAATCCAACTCTCGTTATCACCGACATACAGGCGAAGCATATCCAGCTCCAAATCCGAAGGGTTCTTGATTGCGCTGGTTATCTCGATATCCACAATCAGCGGACGCGAAGCATCGAGAGCATACTGACCCTCGTATCCACCCTCTGCAGCCGAACCGCTCTCGGCATAGGCGATGGTTGACGGGAGGTAGAGGCGCACATTCGAGCCCTTGTGCAACTTGTAATTGCTCTCGAGTTCAACACCATACTTAGCGGCATACCACTTGGTGTACTCCTCACTCAGCTTAAGTTCGTTACGCATAGCGAGATATGTTCCCTCCAAGAGTCCCATGTTGTTACTTCCGCCATAGCACACATACGAAGTGTAGTGGGTCGGATAGGCAAAAGAGCCACACATCTGAGCCAACTCATAGCTGCGTGTCAGGCAGACAGCGCCGTTAATATCGCGACCTGTCATATTCATAAACACCCAGCAGGTATCCTGATCCATGATAGGCTCCGAGCCAAAGTCGTTACCATTTGCAGCAATCTGGTCATTGAGGTCGTTCTCAAGAATCTCGACATAGTAACCGCCATTCTCCTGGTAGTTATTGAGAAGCTCGGGCTTATGAAGCTTTATCCACGCCTCGAGCGACACCTTCTCACGCTCCTTGTTGGGAACTGACTCCTCTGTTATACACGAAATTGCGGCAAACGCCACCGCGAATGCCACCAACGCAAACTTTATATTTTGTACAAACTTCATACTCTTACTTTGTAACTTTTTCAATTTTCATATACCACGCCTGCATCGAATTCTTAGGCACAAGACCAATATTATGCTTGCCATAGGCGAGGTTAGCCGTCATATACACCTGCAGCGAATCAGCCTCACGGCAGCCCGGCAGTGCATACTCCAAACCGGCGATTGTGGCAGTTCGACCAAGCTCTATAACCAATGGTTCGGTGCTCCAATCGAGGGTATAATCGGTTTTGTTGCCGAGTTTGAGAATTACCTCGGGAATATTCGACCAGAAGATAGAACTCTCGTTAGGCTCCGAGCCCGAGAAGATATGGGCTTTGAAGAACTTAATCTCCACTCTGTCGCCCCAAGCAATCACGGGACGATCCTCACGATCGGCATCGTAGTAGTTCACGATATGGCGATAGGCGTATGTTCCGAACGAGGAGTAGAAAGGGGGATTTTCTGCAATCTGATCCCCTAACTCATCTTCGGCACACAAGCCACGAGAGGTGAGATATTTTACTATCTTATCTCGCTCCGAGAGGATGGTATCCTCACTCTTGCAACCTGCCAAAAATAGCAGCACCAACAATATCGTCAATATCTTTTTCATAGCATTCAAACGGACAAAGATACACATTATTATGCAAAAACTGTGTTTTTGTCCCCGAAAAGTTTTGTTATAGCTGTTTTAGTGCGCTACGGATAGCATCCTCCACACTGAGTGAGGCGTCGTTTTTGAAGATTTTCTGCAAGACCTTCTCCGATGCCGCCTTCGCAAAGCCGAGCATTACGAGTGCAGCCAAAGCCTCGTCGAAGACCTCCGAACGCTGCGAAACAGCGAGAGCATTCTCGGCTGCACCGTGCGAAGGAAGATCGACCATTTTACCGCTCAAATCAACGATAATCTTCTGCGCAGTCTTCAGGCCCAAGCCCTTTACATTCTTGAGCAGTGTAGCATTGCCCGTTGCGATGATATTACGCAACTCCGACGGCGAATAGGTCGATTGAATCATTCTCGCCGTATTGCCGCCAACACCCGACACGCTGATAAGCAGGCGGAAGAGGTCGCGTTCCTCCTTTGACGCAAAGCCATAGAGCAACTCGGCATCCTCACGCACAATGTGGTGCAGGAAGAGTTTTACACTCTCGGCCTTTTCGATTGCCGAGTAGGTGTTGAGCGATATGTTTATGAAATAACCCACGCCACCGGCATCTACAACTGCATACGCAGGGGCTATTTCGGCCAAAGTTCCGTTGATATACTCGTACATAGTTTATAAAAACTCTATTATTTCCGCGCAAAAATAGAAAAATTCACTCAATTATCGAAATTTGAGGGTATCAATGTTGCGTTATTTAGCGAAAAGATGTATTTTTGTAGAGTAAATTGATTTTTATGAGCAGTGTTTTAACGGTAATTATTGTGGCGGTGGCAGCGGTTGCCTTTTTCGTTTTGGCAATGTCGCTGACGCTGATTTTTAAGGGACACCATATCGACTCGGAGATCTCGACCAACAAGGATATGCAGCGACTCGGCATCAAGTGCGCCGTGCAGGAGACTCGCGAGGATATGGCAAGCGAGAATTGCGACGACAACCCTTGCAGTGGCAACTGCGCAGGATGTGATATTGAACATACGACACAAAACAAATAATAACATATGAAACGAGTATTTTTTCTACTATCGAGCATATTGCTAACCGCAAGTGCGCTTATGGCTCAAAGTTTGCCAAATCTCCCAAAAAAGTTGCATACAGAGGGATGGAAAGGCGGTCATATTCAGGGCATCGCAGTCGACAACAAACACGAATTTGTCTATTTGTCGTTCACTACCCTGCTTGTAAAGATGGACATGAAGGGTAATGTTGTAGGTACCGTTACGGGACTTTTAGGACATTTAGGCTGTCTTGAATTTAACGAGGCGGATGGTCGTGTATATGGCTCACTCGAGTTTAAAAACGATGTTATCGGCAAAAATATTCTCAAGCACGAAGGTGTATCGAAGGAGCTCGAAACGGGCTTCTACATCGCAATTTTCGATGTAGATAAGATCACCCGCGTAGGCATGGATGCCGAGAAGGATGGCGTGATGACCAGCGTACTTCTCAAGACCGTAGTGAAGGACTACCACGCAGAGGTTAAGGACAAGAATGGCAATGTACTCAAGCATCGTCACGGCTGCAGCGGCATTGACGGCGTTTCGTTCGGACCTTCATTCGACGGCTCAGGCAAGAATATGCTGACTGTTGCATACGGAATTTATGGCGACACAAAGCGTACCGACAACGACTATCAGATTCTTTTGCAGTACGACACATCGAATTGGGCAAAATATGAGGCTCCGCTCTCGCAGAACAATATGCACCACCGCGGTCCGTCGAAGCCAAACGGCAAGTATTATGTCTATACCGGCAACACCAACTGGGGTGTTCAAAACCTCGAGTACGACAAGAGCAGCAACTGCTGGTTCTTGGCTTGCTATCCAGGCAAGAAGGATACATTTACAAACTACAACCTCTTCGTAGTGGACGGCAACAAAAAGCCCGCCGTACGCCCGCTCTATGGCGTTGGTTACGAGAAGGTTGGCCCTGTACTCTGGCTATCGAACAAGGGCAAGGGCGACCGCAAGGATAATGAGGTGCGCGGTTGGCACAACAAGATCGGAGCATACGGAGTGTGCGCCTTGGGCGACGGGTATTTCTACCTCGCATCGGGCGGCAAAAAGGACAAGCTCCGCACAGCAACGCTTCACCTCGCTCGCTACACAGGTGGTCGCTACGAGGCATTCGAATTTATAGAGTAACAATCGCTTTGAAGATGGCAAGCTACGACAATATCTTTTCGATAAACTCCGACGCAGAATTTGAGCGCGAGGCGTTAGCACTCTTCCGCTATCAGGCAGAGCACTGTGCGCCATACGCCGAGTATGTGCGTCTGCTTGGCATTGAGCCGAGCCGCGTAACACGCATCGAGGATATTCCGATGTTGCCAATCGAGATTTTCAAGTCGCACAAGGTCTATTGTGGCAAGGGTGAGCCAGAAATGGTATTCACCTCGAGTGCCACTACGGGCATGGTGCAGTCGCGCCACTATGTCGAGGAGGTTGCACTCTACGAGCGAGCCTTTACCGAGGCTTTTCGGCTCTTCTATGGCGATGAGAAGGAGTGCAGCATTTATGCACTGTTGCCGTCATATTTGGAGCGCGAAGGGTCGTCGCTCGTCTATATGGCAGAGAAGTTGATAGCTTCGTGCGGAGGTGGCGGATTCTATCTGCATGACTACGAAAAGTTATTGCGCGATATGTCGCGCGACGATAATCCGAAGATTCTCCTCGGTGTAACATACGCACTTCTCGACCTGGCCGAAAACTTTGCTCCCCACCTCGAGAATACGGTCATAATGGAGACCGGAGGCATGAAGGGCAAGCGCAAGGAGTTACCAAAGAGCGAGTTACATAAGATTTTATGTGCAGCATTCGGTGTAGAGCGCATACACTCGGAGTATGGTATGGCCGAGTTGATGTCGCAGGCCTACTCCTTTGGCGACGGCATCTTCCGCACGCCAAAGTGGATGCGTATCTTAGTGCGCGATGTGAATAATCCGTTTGCACGCCTTGGAGCAGGCAGACGCGGAGGTTTGGATATTATAGATTTGGCAAATCGCTCGTCGTGTGCATTTATTGCGACGCAGGATATGGGTATAAGGTATGACGACGGCTCATTCCGCATCGAAGGTCGCATTTCGCAGAGCGATATAAGAGGTTGTAACTTATTGGTACAGTAGAGTATGAAGTACGCAAAGGCTGACTTGGAGAGATTACACAAAGAGTTGTATAGCACACTGGCAGAGATAATTCGCATCTGCGAGGTGTGCGGCATCCCATACTTCATTCAGGGCGGCTCGGCAATCGGTGCACTCTACAACAAGGGCATAGTGCCGTGGGACGACGATATAGATGTAGGTATGACCCGCGAAAACTACGAGCGTTTCCTCCGCGAAGCCCCTGCGCACCTCTCGCCCGAATACTTCCTGGAGTGGTTTGGCACCGAGAAGAATACCCCATTCTACTTTGCAAAGATAAAGCGCAACAATACCCTCTTCGTGGAGGAGATTTGGCGCAATATGGATATTCACCACGGCATATTTGTCGATATTTTCCCATACGACCGTATTCCCGATAATCCGTTACTCGAAAAACTGCATCGTTTTGCAGCCAAGTTCTGGATAAACTGCTTTATGGGTAAGGAGATATGGCTGTGGAAGCACTGCGGAGAGTGCGAAATTGACAAACCGTTGCCAAAGTCGTGGATCGGATGCGCAGCTATTCGTGCCGTAGTATCGGTGATGTCGCGCAAGGCGATCTACTCAAAGATGAATCGCGTATTGGGACGATACAACTCGTGCAACACCAAATATGTAAATATCGTGCGCATGCCGAAGGATCAGATCGCAAGAGCCGATATCGAAAATCCGGTGGATATGGAGTTTGGAGGTATGATGGTCAAGGCTCCGCGCAATATCGAGGTCTATCTGCACCACCACTACCCTAATCTCCGTCCCGTACTGCCCGAGGAGGAGCAGATAAACCACGCACCTTACAAGTTATCGTTCGACACAACACAAGAGAGATGAAACTGCTATCGATAATAATTCCGGCCTACAATATGGAGGCCTACATCGCACAATGTGTGGAGTCTATTTTGCGCACTCCGTCGTTGGCTGCGGTGGAGGTCATCGTTGTAAACGATGGCAGCAAGGATAAGACACTGCGCATAGCCAAGCAGTATGCCGAGCGACATAGCGATACGGTACACATTATAGACAAGCCGAACGGCAACTACGGTTCGACAATAAATGCGGCACTGCCGATTGTGAAGGGCGAATTTGTAAAGATTCTCGATGCTGACGACGCCTTCGACAGCTCGCATCTGGCCGAGTTCCTCGCATTCTTGGGCAAGATGCAGGGGGTGGATATGGTGGTTACCCCATTTACCGAGGTGAACAAGCAGAAGGAGCACCGCGTGGATTATAATCTCTACTCGCGCAAAGTCTACGAGTACGGAAAGGTCTATAATGCGGAGGATATCTTCGGGGATGGTGTAATTCGTTTCTTTATGATGCACGGAGTGTGCTATCGCACCGAGCTGTTGCGCCAAATGAGCTACCGCCAAAGCGAAGGTGTATCCTACACAGATCAGGAGTGGGTCTTCTATCCGCTCTTCAATGTCAAATCGATAGCCTTTGCCGACATACCGCTCTATCGTTATAATATAGCTCGCGAGGGGCAGACTATGGATGCAGATGTTCAGCTGCGTTCACTCTCGCAGTTAATGGCCGTTACCGAGGCTCTGGCTCACTATTTTACACTCCATTCGACCACAATAGAGTCGGCAACCCGCATCGCCTTTTTGCGCAATATCGTAGCCGATCGTATTCGCATCGTCTATCGCAAGTATCTGCTCGTAATGCCGAACAATATGTTTGCTGCATCGAATTTCGAAGAGGTGGATGCCCGCCTGACGGCTCTACTTGCACAATGCGGCATAGAGGAGCTGAGTGTTCCCGTAAACAATATGCTAAAGGTCGATTTGCTGGCATATTGGCGCACAAATGGTCGTCGTTACGGCGTGGCAAGAGGTCTGCTTTTGTGGGCGGATAGGTTTATGGCTCGCGTGCACACACTACTATTCAGAAGAAAATAGACACAAATACACTTATCTATGAAGAGATTTATCCTATTTATTGCTGTTGTAGCCTGCGCAATTGGCGCATCGGCTCAGAAATTTAACTTCCACAAAAACTGCGTTGTGGCTCATCGCGGTGCATGGAAAGAGGCGGGAATACCGCAGAATTCGCTTGCATCGTGGCGCGAGGCGGTACGCTTGGGCTGCCACGGCTCGGAGTGCGATGTTCACATCACTGCCGACGACTCGCTGGTAGTGTTCCACAACCTCACTCACCACGGCTTGACAATCAAGACTTCGAAGTACGCCGATTTGATGAAGTATCCGCTTAAGAATGGTGAGAAGATCCCTACATTCCGCGAGTACCTCACCGAGGTTATGAAGCAAAATCGCACCAAGCTCATCGTCGATGTCAAGACCATGATTTCGGATGAATACTCAATCCGTCTTGGCCGCGAGATTGTGCGCGTAATCAACGAAATGGGCGCTATGGAGTGGTGCGAGTTCCTCGGCTCGAACATCAAGGCGTTGCAGGACATTCAGAAGAATACAGGTCGCCGTGTGGCATATCTCGGCAAGTGGCGCGAGGAGTTGCCCGAGATGTATCCGGATGTAGTCAAGGAGAATGGCTTCGAGGCGGTAGATTACCAGCATATCTTCTACTACGCCCACCCGGAGTGGATCAAGACCTTCAAGAAGAGAGGTATTCATTTGAACGCCTGGACAGTGAACAAGGAGGAGGATATGGAGTGGTTCATCAAGCACAAGTTCGACTATATTACAACCGACTACCCTGCTCTATTGTTGAAGAAGTTGGGTTATCAGAACAAATAACAATAACAGATACGGCTCCGAAATCGGAGCCGTATCTGTTATATATATTTTTTTACTTTACAAGAGCCTTATTACCTACTCCGTCGATACATATCTCGAGCGGATTATCAAAACGAACGCATCGCACAAAATCACTCTCGTAGGTTGCCGGCATTGCATTCAACTTATCGAAATCGAGCGAGCCGTCATTGATGTACGGATTTACTGTTATATAACCCACGCCAAAAGAGGTCAGATTTTGGAAGAAGTGAGTACCCTGACTCGGCTCGATGCGGAAGTTATCCAGGCCGCACTCGACAATAACCTTTGCCTCGGAGATATCGCTCCACTTTACAGGCACTCCAAGCCAAGGATTACTTGAGCCCCAACGACCAAAGCCCACAAGTACATAGCCGCGACCCTCCTCACGCATCTTGGCATTAAGACGGGTAACCTCCTCGGCAATCTTCTCGGTAGATGCAGGATTGAAGTTCTCCTCACGCAGATAGACAACATCGCATACGCCATTCACGGCACCCGTACCGAGTGCGCTCTCCGAGTATATCAGAGCGTCGGAGGTATCGACCTTCGACCAATCTACCGCCGCACCTGCCGCACCCTCGGCAATAGGGCGAATCTGCAACACATTAAATATATTGAGTTTGTCGCCTCGATCGAGATTAGCGGCGAACTCAATCTCCACGCAGCACTTCATCTCGCGCTCGGCTATAGCCAACAGCTCGACCAAAATCTCGGCCAACGGGAAGGTGTTATACTTCAATATATGGGCAAATGTGATAACCTTTATACCCTCGACCAACGACGAATCGGTCATACGCATATTCTGCATATCCCAGGTCGATGCAACATGTTTTATATTGCGGAACGAGCCACAATCGGCAATCTTTATCTTCTCGAGATTTACAGCATCATCCAACGAAGTCTTAAACTTATCGGGCTGCAAATTAAGGGCATACATCACCTGCTGCGTATCGCGCATGGCAAGTGCCGGCACCGAAGTCTGCAATATATTTTGCGGATACTTAGGCGAGAAGCGCAACACCTGCTCGCCATCAACCACCGCCTTGCCCAATCCGAAGGCTACCTTCGCAATACCATCCTCGGCACGCTCGTAGCCTATAGGATAGTAGTTCAAGGAGCGAGCCACACCCGACAATGTAGGGAAGTAGTAGCCTTGATCCTCCGAGCCGCACACCTCCTCGATTACGATTGCCATCTTCTCCTCCGAAATCACATTCGCGGTAGCTGCAATATAGGCACGCGACGATGCAAAATAGACCGAAGCATAGACACTCTTAATAGCCTTCGACAATAGGCGCAACTCCTGATCCTCGTTCTCGGTGTGAGGAATCATATATGTTGAGTAGATACCCGCAAATGGCTGATAGTACGAATCTTCGAGCTTCGACGACGATCGAATTGCCAACGGCTTGCGCACATGGCGAATAAAGACGCGCAGTGCATCCATCAAATCCTGCGGCAGGATCGACGCGACAAACTCCGACAAGATCTCGGCATCGCTGACATCGGCGTTGATGACATATTGAAGTCCGTTCTCGATGATAAAGCGATCGAAATACTCGGTCGTAATAACAAATGTTCGCGGCACAAGCACTCGCACACCCTCCCACTTGTTGTAGAGGTTGTACTTCTGCAAGATATGGTTCATAAAAGCCAAACCGCGAGCCTTACCACCGAGTGAGCCATTGCCCAACTTGGAGAACCAGATGGCATCGTTATATGTTTCGGTAGAAAATCGCGCCACAACGCCCAAACCCTGCTTGATACGATAGTCGCGGATACTGTCTGTCAGGAAGGCACGCACTTCGGCCAAGTCCGAGAACTCATTCATTGTCAATGCTCTGAATGAGTTTCCGAGCGAAAAGATACCTCGCGCAAAGAGCCACTTCGAGAGATATGTCGTAGATACCACTCTGTAGAGAATCTCGTCGGATACAGTGTGAAGCAGGCGCTCCAAGCCGTAGAGGTCGTGCGCACGCGCCACCTCCTCGTGCGAGAATGGGTCGGTGAGTACGAAATCACCGAAAGCGCAGGCGCGACTGATATATTCGCTCAACTCGAGCAAGAGTGTTTTCGAATTCTTAACGATAAATCCCACTCCCAACTCCTCGGCAACAGAACGCATAGAGGCCTGCGACGACTGCATAAGGAACGGCATCTCGGGGTTATCGTCGCGGATAAGGTTACACAGGTCTATTCCCGCATCGAGTTTCTCCATGCAAGGGTCATCGTTCTTGTGGAGCACAAAGCCGATATCCGAGATCACACCGAGCAAATTCTGCTTGTATCGCTCGTACAATGCCACAGCATCGTCGTAGTTGGTCGCCATCAAAATCTTCGGACGGGCACGCTTACGCATAATCTGCTGATTTTCGTTCAGCGCATCACGCACCGAAGCTATATTCTGCTGCAGCACCAACTTATAGAGCGCAGGGAGATAGGTCGAATAGTAACGGATAGAGTCCTCAACCAGCAAAATAGCCTGTACACCCACCTCCAAGATATCGTGGTCGGCATTCAGCGAGTCCTCCAAGAGTTTGATAATGGCGATGATAAGGTCGGTGGAGTTGTTCCAACAGAAGATCTTATCTATCGCGGTAGTTCGATTTTCACTAATTCGGCGATGAATCTCCTTGGTGGTATTTGTCAGAAGCACTATAGGTGTCGTAGGCTGCAGAACCTTCATCTGCTCGGCAAATGAGAAGACATCGATATTTCCGACATTGTACATAGTCATAACGAGATCGAACTTTTCGCCCGACTCGACCAACGCGAGAGCCTCCGTAGGGGTTTCAACTCGCGATATTGCAGGGGGATTACTCAAGTTCAGTTCGATATACTCGCGCTGAATACGAGCCTCGATACGACCATCCTCCTCGAGGGCATAGCTGTCGTAACTATCGCAAACTAAGAGTATTCGACGAATACGGGCGCTCATCAGCGAACCGTAATCCAGGCCTATTTCGTTATGTGCTACATCCATAATTTATCCGTTTCTAACCACAAATTTAGTTTTTTATTGCGTTTTTTGGAACTTTCTCGGCAAAAAATCGCTATCTTTACCGAAAATATACCATTTTTCACGATGAATGAATTAAAAATAGATGCCGAAGAGCGTGCTTTGCGTGCCAAGGAGTTCTTCAACCAGGGATACAACTGCGCACAAGCCGTAGCTTTGGCATACGCCGATATCACAGGGCTCGACGAGAGCACTGTAGCAACAATTACCGCATCGTTTGGCGGTGGAATGGGACGATTGCGCGAAGTGTGCGGTGCTGTTAGCGGAATGTCATTTTTGGCATCGTTCATATCGCCCTGCCCTACTGCCGACAATGCCGAAGCGAAGAAGGCAAACTATGCGCTTGTACAGCACTTTGCCGAGCAGTTCCGCCAGCAGAACGGCAATATAGTATGTCGCTCGTTGCTCGGACTCGACCACCCGAAGGATGAGCCTACGCCGTCACCACGCACTGCAGAATACTACAAGAAGCGCCCTTGCGCCGAGTATGTTTACGATGCAGCGTTAATCGTTGGCAACTACCTCGAGAAATAGAGAACTAAAAATAAAATTTCAAATAATTCAAAATTGGAGATGATTGAGAAATTTTGTGCGTTGCAAGGCGACAAATCCGCAGCATAGTAGACCTATGTGAGGAATTTGGCAACCGCAGCAAGGTGCAAAATTTACCAATCAGAACAATTTTATAACAAACAGCAATACTTATATGACAAAAGTTATCACTATCGCGGCACAGAACGCACCAAAAGCAGTAGGTCCTTATTCGCAGGCTCGCAAGGCTGTAGAGGCCGAGGCAACACTCTATGTTTCGGG
>JAFZDR010000202.1 GCA_017561105.1 Alistipes sp.
CGCGAAGGCGCAACCGTCACCGCCTCGATAGCAACCATTGCCTCCTCCAACTCAATCTCAACTAATGGTGTAAAGGCCGAAATGATATACTCGGGTGTTAGAACTGTCGTATAGCCAACACTCGACGCCTCGAAGCGCGCCACTCCGCCCTGCAAACTATTGATAGTGAAATATCCTAGCGAGTCGGTAGTCGTTCCTTTTAGGTAATTTCCATCGACAACAACCGTCGCTCTGGGGAGACCCTGACGCGAAGTGGCCGAAATAACTCTGCCTCGGACATCGAAAGCCACCGCCACAAAAGGCACCACCACAGCCACAAAAAGTAGTGCAATACTCCCCAATTTTGTCATAATTAGCTCTTTTTTCGAGCCAACAAATCAACAATCGTGCAGTTTCTTGGGCGAAAACTTTTAGTTTTCCGTTTTTTATTTGTACTTTTGCACGATTGTAACTGAAACTATTTTTGAATTTAATTTGTCGTATGAAATTCAAGGAGTATAAGAATTTAGATTTATCGGCTCTTGCCAATGATGTTTTGGCAGAGTGGGACAAGAAAGATACTTTTGCTAAGAGTATCGAAACGCGCGAAGGTGCACCAGCATTTATCTTCTTCGAGGGACCACCTTCGGCAAACGGTATGCCGGGTATTCACCATGTTATGGCGCGTACTATCAAGGATGTTTTCTGCCGCTACAAGACACAGCAGGGTTATCGTGTAAACCGCAAGGCCGGTTGGGATACTCACGGATTGCCTGTTGAGCTTGGTGTTGAGAAGACTCTCGGCATCACCAAGGAGGATATTGGCAAGAAGATTACCGTCGAGGAGTATAACCGTCGTTGTCGTGAGGATGTGATGAAGTACACCGATGTGTGGAGCGATCTCACCCGTCAGATGGGTTACTGGGTAAACCTCGACGATCCGTACATTACATACGACAACAAGTATATTGAGACTTTGTGGTACCTCTTGAAGCGACTCTACGACAAGGGCTTGCTCTACAAGGGTTACACCATTCAGCCATATTCGC
Source organism: Alistipes sp. (assembly GCA_017561105.1). Taxonomy (GTDB): domain Bacteria; phylum Bacteroidota; class Bacteroidia; order Bacteroidales; family Rikenellaceae; genus Alistipes. The sequence goes on from JAFZDR010000202.1 coordinate 1,029, forward strand.
CGGCTGCAGGTACAGGCCTTTCGACTCACGAGTTGAACCAGCCGGGCTGCTACCGCGATGTTAAGGATACAACTTGCACCGCTCAGTTCCGCGTCGTGCGCGACGAGAAGAGCGAGCACCTCTTTGAGGATGCCGAGGGAGAGCTCTTCTTCCTCGCTTGGACCACTACTCCATGGACTTTGCCATCGAACACAGCTCTCTGCGTAGGCCCGCAGATTGAGTATGTTCGCGTAAAGTGCCAGAATCCTTATACCGAGGCTCGCCAGACCATTATAATGGCAAAAGATCTCGTAGGCTCGTACTTCGGCAAGAAGCAGGAGGGCACCTTCGAGGTAGAGGAGCAGACCTTCAAGGGCAAGGAGTTGGAGGGTATTCGCTACGAGCAGCTTATCCCTTGGGTACAGCCTATGGGCGATGCATTTCGCGTAATCGTAGGCGACTATGTCACCACATCGGACGGTACAGGTATCGTACACATCGCACCTCCCTTTGGTGCTGATGACGACCGCGTGGCTCGCGCTGCGGGTATCTCGCCACTCTTTATGGTTGATACCGCAGGCAAGAACTGCCCTATGGTTGACCGCTCGGGCCGCTTCTTCCGCTTGGAGGATCTCGATGCAGAGTTTACTGCAAAGTATGTGAATGTTGAGCTCTACAAGGAGTGGGCAGGCCGCTATGTAAAGAATGCCTACGATGCTGCGTTGGCTGACAGCGACACCACACTCGATATCGATATCTGCGTAATGCTCAAGGGCGAGAGCAAGGTCTTCAAGATTGAGAAGCACACCCACTCGTACCCACACTGCTGGCGTACCGACAAGCCGGTGTTGTACTACCCTCTCGACTCGTGGTTTATCCGCACCACTGCGCTCCGCGAGCGTATGATGGAGTTGAACGACACTATCAAGTGGCAGCCTGAGTACACAGGTTCGGGCCGCTTCGGCAAGTGGTTGGAGGGATTGGTTGATTGGAACCTCTCGCGTTCGCGTTTCTGGGGTACTCCACTCCCAATCTGGGCTACCGAGGACTACTCGGAGATGAAGTGTATCGGCTCGGTTGAGGAGTTGATGGGCGAGATCGAGAAGTCTATCGCTGCAGGCTTTATGACCGAGAACCCATACGCATCGTTCAAGGTGGGCGATATGTCGGCCGAGAACTACTCTACCGACCACATCGACCTCCACAAGCCATATGTAGACAGTATCATCCTCGTATCGTCGAAGGGCGAGCCTATGCATCGTGAGAGCGACTTGATCGATGTTTGGTTCGACTCGGGTGCCATGCCTTACGCACAGCGCCACTATCCATTCGAGAATGCCGAGAACTTCGACAAACTCTTCCCTGCGGACTTTATCGCCGAGGGTGTGGATCAGACCCGTGGTTGGTTCTTCACATTGCATGCAATCGCTACAATGTTGTTCGACAGCGTAGCGTTCAAGAATATCATTTCAAACGGTCTTGTGCTCGACAAGAATGGTAACAAGATGTCGAAGCGCTTGGGTAACGCCGTAGATCCGTTCGAGGTATTGAACAAGTATGGTGCCGACGCTACTCGTTGGTATATGATTGCCAACTCGGATCCTTGGGACAACCTCAAGTTCGATGTTGAGGGCGTTGATGAGGTGCGTCGTAAGTTCTTCGGCACACTCTACAACACCTACTCGTTCTTTGCACTCTACGCAAACATCGACGGCTTCACAGGCCAGGAGGCTGAGGTGCCGATGGAGAAGCGCCCAGAGATTGACCGTTGGATCATCTCGTTGTTGAACACCTTGGTTAAGGATGTCACAACTTCGTTGGAGGATTACGATCCAACCCCTGCAGCTCGTGCTATTCAGGAGTTTGTGGGCGAGAACCTCTCGAACTGGTATGTACGACTCAATCGTAAGCGTTTCTGGGGCGGTGAGATGAACGAGGATAAGCTCTCGGCTTACCAGACTCTCTACACCTGTCTTGAAACTGTGGCTAAGTTGGCTGCTCCGTTTGCTCCGTTCATTTCGGATCGCATCTTCTGCGATTTGAACGCATTGAGCGGTCGCCACTCGGAGGATTCGGTTCACCTCGCATCGTTCCCTAAGTGTGACGAGGCACTTATCGACGCTCGCTTGGAGGATATGATGGCTATGGCACAGCAGGTATCGTCGATGGTGCTCGCATTGCGCCGCAAGGTTAATATCAAGGTGCGTCAGCCACTCGCAAAGGTTTTGATTCCTGTGCTTGACGATGCTACCGAGGAGCACTTGTCGGCTGTTAAGTCGCTTATCCTCAACGAGGTAAATATCAAGGATATGGAGCTTATCCGCGAAACTACAGGTCTTATCACAAAGCGTATCAAGCCTAACTTCAAGACCTTGGGTCCTCGCTATGGCAAGTATATGAAGCAGATTGCTGCGATGACTGCCGAGTTCTCGCAGGAGAAGATTGCCGAAATCGAGACTTCGACCGAGATTATACTCGACATGGGTGCCGAGCAGATTACTGTAACCCCTGCAGACTTCGAGATTATGTCGGAGGATATGCCGGGTTGGTTGGTAACCAGCGAGGGTAAGCTCACCGTGGCTCTCGACATCACCCTCACCGAGGAGTTGCAGAAGGAGGGTGTAGCTCGTGAGTTGGTAAACCGCATCCAGAACATCCGTAAGGATTCGGGGTTGGAGGTTACCGACAAGATCGAGGTTGAGATCGAGGATATTGAGGCTATACACGCTGCTGTAGCCGACTTCGCACAGTATATCGGTCAGCAGACCTTGGCAGTAAGCGTTAAAACTGCAGCTGCGCCACAGGGCGAGTTTGTAGTGGATAGCGATGTAAACGAAATTCCATTGAAGATAGCTATCAAACGAGCTTAAAGGTGAGAAAAATTCTCATTACATTGGGTGCAATAGTTGCGCTGTGCGGTACCTCACTTGCGTGGGGTACCCGCGGGCACGCTACGACGGTGAAAATTGCCGAGAATCATCTGACACCGAAAGCCAAAAAGCTTCTCAACAAATACCTTCACGGTAAGTCGATTGTCGACTACGCATCGTGGGCTGATGAGTACAAGAAGGAACTCAAATTTGAGTTGGACTTCACGCCGTCGAATGCTCCACGCATACTGAGATACCCCCATACATTCGAGGCAAATAGCGATTGTTCAGTCTTTGACGGCGACCGCAGAGGCGACGAATGGGTAAAAAATTGCGTCTACATGGCGGATGGCTACATCAAGGAGTTGATGGACGGCCATAGCACAATGGACGATGCTCTTCGCCTTCACAAAATTGCAATGCTGGTACATTGGTTGGGCGATATGCACTGTCCTGCACACATTCGCTACCCCGACGACCAGACATCGAGCGGATACTATGTAATTGTAGACGACAGAGAGGTGTGGTACCATAGATTGTGGGATGGAATACTCTTCAATTGGGTACATCCATCGAGCCAAGGCGAGGCTGCAGAGGCAATAGACACCTGTACACCAAAAGAGATTGCCGAGATTACTGCAGGCAACATCTACGATTGGGGTAAAGAGTCTGCCACAGCGTCACGCGCAACACGCAAATACCGCGAGGGGGCGCAAATCGACCGACGCGAGTTTGTAGCTGAATTTTCGGAGCTGCTCGACTCGCAAATCCGCAATGGAGGCTACCGCCTTGCGAAGTTATTCAACGACATATTCAAATAAAAACCTAAAACAGAGATATTATGAAAAAAGCTATCCTATCCATTATTGCTATAATGGTATTGTGTGGCACATCGTATGGTTGGGATCGTCGCGCTCACGCCACAGTGGCAAAGATTGCAGAGAATCATCTTACGCCAACTGCGAAGGCCTACCTCGACAAGTACCTCAACGGTAAGTCGATTGTGTACTACGCATCGTATGCCGACGACCACAAGAAGAATCTTTTGGTGGATTTGGGCTACAAGCCTGAGAATGCTGCGCAGAAGGTCACTTTCCCTCACACCTTTGAAGCAAATGATGATTGCTCGGTATTCCGCGGTATGCGCAAGGGCAATAAGTTTGTCAAGAACTGCGTATATATGGCTGATCAGTATGCCGCTGAATTGAAGGCTAACCACGCCACAATGAGCGACTCGTTGCGCGTATTGTCGGTGGCAATGTTGGTGCATTGGTTGGGCGATATGCACTGCCCTCAGCACATCCGTTACCCTGATTCTCAGACCATTGGCTACTATATGGTAAAATGGGGCAACAACGATGTCCGCTACCACACCTTGTGGGATGGTGTTCTCTTTGGCGAGATTCATCCATGGGGATTCAGCGATTGCGCCTTGATGCTCGACACCTGCTCGAAGGAGGAGATAGCCGAGATCTGCAAGGGCGACATCTACGACTGGGGCAAAGATGCCGCAACTGCATCGCGACCTGTACACGCATACAAGGATGGAGCGGTGATTAACCGCGGAGACTACCGCAATAAATTTGGCGCACTTGCCGAGATGCAGGTACGCAAAGCGGGCTACCGTTTGGCTCATATCTTCAACAAAATCTTCGAATAGAGGATGGTTAAATAACTTTTTAGGGCAAAATCTGCGAAAAACAGTAGATTTTTGCCCTAAAAATTTGCATGTATAAAAATTTTGCGTACCTTTGCCACGCTGATTGAGAGAATCAGATCCTCAAAGCCCAGGTGGTGGAATTGGTAGACACGCTACTTTGAGGGGGTAGTGGGCGTTAGCCCGTGTGAGTTCGAGTCTCGTCCTGGGCACTGAAAACCGCTGAGAGTTATCTCGGCGGTTTTTGTTTTTTGCCCATGGCGAGACTCGGTCAGTCGGTGGCGTTTCGGGCGACTTGTCTGCGGATGGTTGTTGTTTGCTATCGCAAATCATTGTGCTCGTAAAACAATCGTGTCTGAAAATAAATTTTCGCCACATTGTTTCCCAACCCCAACAATCTTCGATTGCAACAACCATCCTTCGGTCTCCTCTCAACTGCTACGACCGTTCGAGCCATCGTATTGGAGTAAAATCGAGGTTGATTTATAGTGGGGCACTGAAAACCGCTGAGAGTTATCTCGGCGGTTTTTGTTTTTGTGCCCGAAACAAGCTCGGAGTGCTTTTTATAGTCCATACTTGGCTGTGGGGCCGAGTGAGGATTCGATGCGCAACAAACGATTATACTTGGCAGTGCGGTCGGAGCGCGACAGCGAGCCGGTCTTTATCTGCCCGGCATTTACCGCTACGGCAATATCGGCGATGGTCGTATCCTCGGTTTCGCCCGAGCGGTGCGATATTATGGTCTGCATACCGGCACGATGAGCCACCTCTATCGCATCGAGGGTCTCGGTCAGAGTGCCTATCTGATTAACCTTTATCAGCACCGCATTTCCGCAGTGCTCCTCGATGCCTCGTCGTATAAACTTGGTGTTTGTAACAAAGAGATCATCCCCCACAATCGCGCATCGTTCGCCAAGTTCATCAGTGAGGAGTCTCCAACCCGACCAATCATTCTCGGCCATACCATCCTCTATAGAGTCAATCGGATAATCGTTCACAAGTCGTCGCAGATATGCCACCTGCTCGGCAGGCGAGAACTGTACTCCACCGCCACCTTCGAAGCGCGAATAGTCGTAGAGGCCGTTGGTGTAATACTCCGATGCGGCACAATCGAGCGCAAGGGTTATATCGCGCGGATAGTTGTATCCCGCGAGAGTTATAGCCGAGAGTATCGACTCGAGAGCATCCTCTATACCCTTAAATTCGGGTGCAAAGCCTCCCTCATCACCCACGGCGGTCGAAAGACCTCGCCTTTTCAACACCGAACGCAACGAGTGAAAGACCTCGGCCCCCATTTGTAGCGCATCCGAGAAGGATGTCGCCCCCTTTGGTCGTATCATAAACTCCTGAAAGGCTATCGGCGCGTCGGAGTGACGGCCTCCATTTACGATATTCATCATCGGTACGGGCAATACTCGCGCATCAACACCGCCAATGTAGCGATAGAGTGGTAGGTTGAGTGCCGTTGCAGCCGCCTTTGCCACGGCTAACGATACACCAAGAATGGCATTTGCACCGAGAATAGACTTTGTCTGTGTGCCGTCAAGAGAACACATCGCCATATCTATCTCGGCTTGCGCCAGCACATTACGCCCTATGATATTGGGCGCAATCGTGTGCTTAATGCTATCCAGAGCCTTCAGTACACCCTTGCCGCCATAGCGATTTTTGTCGCCATCGCGTAGCTCCAACGCCTCGTTAGCACCTGTAGAAGCACCACTTGGTACGGCAGCACGCCCTACGGCACCACTGCGTGTTACAACATCGACCTCAACGGTCGGATTTCCGCGAGAGTCGAGAATCTCGCGAGCGATAATCTTCGAAATTTCCATAGTTACAATGCTTTTGTAACCGTAAATTTTGCAAACTTCGCTCCACAATCATCGACTTGCTTGACAAAAACCATTTTTTTGTGAAGGGTACGATATTATGACACTTCTCGAGCGGGAGAGTTGGGCATCCAACTGAGAATTGCTATCAAAAGCAGGATTATTCCGAGTAGGAGCGCAATGAGTTGAGAACTGTGATACTACTTTTTGTTACGCCAATTACGCATCATAGGCTTGATGCACTCGGTGTAAATAACCGCCACCAAACCTATGAGCAACAAAAGTCCTAAAATGTGTCCCAACATAGAAAGCAATTTTTTGTAAAGTTACGAAATTTTACAATTATCGCCCCCTAACAACATTATGCTTCGATAGCCAACCGCGGCGATATCTTCTTCCATAGTAATAGTCGTCATCTGAATCGCCATAAGTGATGCTGGATACC
>JAFZDR010000203.1 GCA_017561105.1 Alistipes sp.
CCCTTTCTGTAAAGGGGGCTTAATTTTTATACAAGGTCAATCGACCTCCTATTATTGTGTTGAGCGGGTGTTACCTATCCCCCAAACCCCCTTTCTGTAAAGGGGGCTTAATTTTTATACAAGGTCAATCGACCTCCTATTATTGTGTTGAGTAATACCATTACACCGCCAATTTTCCATATTTCGCCCCACCGGTTAAAAAAATGTTAATAAAAGTGGCTATTTCATACCTTCTATATAAATAGAATTTCCTATCTTTACAACCGCAAATGTGAATTCACAAACACACAATATAACAATGAAAAAAGTTGATGTAGTGCTCGGCCTCCAGTGGGGCGACGAGGGTAAAGGTAAGGTTGTTGATGTATTGACTCCTAATTATCAGGCAATTGCTCGTTTTCAGGGCGGCCCAAACGCAGGCCACTCGTTGAAATTCGAGGGTAAGAGTTTCGTTTTGCACACAGTACCTTCGGGTATCTTCCGCGACGAGGCTATGAACATTATCGGTAACGGCGTAGTTATCGACCCTGTAATTCTTGCAGAGGAGATTGCCGACATCGAGAAGATGGGCGTTGATGTAACCAAGCGTATGGTTATCTCTAAGCGTGCTCACCTCATTTTGCCGACACACCGTATGCTCGATGCAGCCAGCGAGGCAGCTAAGGGCAAGACCAAGATCGGTTCTACCTTGAAGGGTATCGGTCCGACTTACATGGACAAGACAGGCCGTAACGGTTTGCGCGTAGGCGATATCTTGATGCCTGACTTCGAGGATCGTTACAACACTTTGAAGGCTAAGCACGAGGAGATGCTTCGCCAGTACGCATACTCTTATGACATCACCGCTTACGAGCAGGAGTGGTTCAAGGGTATCGAGGTTTTGCGCCGTTTCGAGTTCGTAGATAGCGAGCAGATGGTTAACCAGGCCCTCAAGAACGACACTTCAATCTTGGCTGAGGGTGCTCAGGGTTCGTTGCTCGATATCGACTTCGGTACTTATCCGTATGTAACATCGTCGAACACTCTCTGTTCGGGTGTATGTAGCGGTTTGGGCGTTGCTCCAACACGCATCGGCAATGTATACGGTATCTTCAAGGCATACTGCACACGCGTAGGTAGCGGTCCGTTCCCAACTGAGTTGTTCGACACCACAGGCGAGACTTTGCGCCAGATTGGTAACGAGTTTGGCGCTACAACAGGTCGTCCACGCCGTTGCGGTTGGTTGGACTTGGTAGCATTGAAGTACACCGTTATGATGAACGGTGTTACCGAGTTGATTATGATGAAGAGCGATGTCTTGAACGAGTTCCCAACTATCAAGGTTGCAGTTGGTTACGAGTTGGATGGCAAGCAGCTCGACTACTTCCCATACGAGTGCACTGACGATATCGTACCTATCTACAAGGAGTTCAAGGGCTGGAACTGCGACATCTGTGGCGTTCGCAACTACGAGGACTTCCCTGCAGAGTTCAAGGAGTATGTAGAGTTCATCGAGGCTGAGACAGGTGTACCTGTAAAGATCATCTCGGTAGGACCAGACCGTGCAGAGACAATTATCCGCTAATATAGATCCGTTTTTTAAGATATGAAGATAGGAACTCCACTTACAAAGGTTGCCAAGAAGGCTATTTTGTGCGGCTCGGGAGAGTTGGGCAAAGAGGTTGCACTCGAGTTGCAGAGATATGATGTAGAGGTTATCGCACTTGACCGCTATGAGAATGCGCCTGCAATGCAGGTTGCTCACCGCAGCTACACACTTTCGATGCTCGACGGAGCACGCTTGCGCGAGATTATCGAGACCGAAAAGCCCGATATTATCATCCCTGAGGTGGAGGCTATCGCAACTCCGGTTCTTGTAGAGCTCGAGAAGGAGGGCTACAAGGTTGCGCCAACCGCAAACGCAGTATGGCTCACAATGAACCGCGAGGGTATCCGCCGCTTGGCAGCAGAGGAGTGCGGCTTAAAGACTGCAGCATATCGCTTTGCCGACACTCGCGAGGAATTCGAGAGTGCTGTGGCAGAGATTGGTATCCCATGCGTTGTAAAGCCTATTATGAGCTCATCGGGACACGGACAATCGACCATCGAGAAGGCCGAGGATATCGACCGCGCTTGGCACATTGCACAGGAGGGTGGTCGTGCCGGAGCAGGCCGCGTTATCGTTGAGAGCTTTGTCGATTTCGACTACGAAATCACACTCTTGACAGTTCGTCATATTGGTGGAACAACACTCTTGGAGCCTATCGGACACCACCAGGTTGACGGCGATTATCGCGAGTCGTGGCAGCCACAACCAATGAGCGAAATTGCACATGCAAAAGCACAAGAGGTGGCGCGTACAATTACCGATGCATTAGGCGGTTACGGAATCTTCGGAGTTGAGATGTTTATCAAGGGCGACGAGGTTATTTTCAGCGAAGTTTCGCCGCGTCCGCACGACACAGGCATGGTAACTATGGCATCGCAGGATTTGTCGGAGTTTGCATTGCACGCTCGCGCAGTTCTCGGTTTGCCAATCCCTGCCGTTCGTTTCATTGCACCAAGCGCATCGAAGGCTATCGTTGTCGAGGGCGACACCGACAAGGTCGAGTTCGAGAACATCGAGAAGGTCCTCGAAGAGGAGGGTGTACAGATCCGTCTTTTCGGCAAGCCTGAGGTTGTAGGCCACCGTCGTTTCGGCGTAATTTTGGCTACCGGCGTATCGACTGAGGATGCTTTGGCTAAGGCCGAGAGAGCATACGCTAAGCTCGGAGTAAACATTTTGCCAAGATAAACTAAAAAAGTTGGATATTTACTTTGTAAATTCCAATATAAATACTATTTTTGCACAAAATAAACGATAGGGTAGATAATGCGAGTAGCATTTCTTGACATAAAGGCTTGCCCGACAAAGGGCTACGCGAGCGATCAAGTCGCCCCGCAGCCTTCATTGTCAAATAATCAGCATAACTATTCTATCACTGTTTTGACACATTAACTGTTATCGGGCGGCCTGTTTGGTCGCCTGTTTTTTGTAATATAGGTTATGAGCAAGATTCTTTTGAAGGGTGGAACGGTAGTTGCCGAGGGCGTAAGCCGCAAGGCAGATGTACTTGTTGCCGAGGGTAAAATCGCTGCAATAGGCGAGTCGCTTACAGCAGACGAGAATACCGAAGTGTTTGATGCAGAGGGATGTGTAGTAACATACGGCTTGGCCGATGTTCATGTTCACTTGCGTGAGCCGGGCTACTCTGCAAAGGAGACAATCGCCACAGGAACACGCGCTTGTGCACACGGTGGCGTTACCACAGTTTGCTCTATGCCTAATCTTCAACCGGCACCGGATGCCCCTGAAACCATCGCCGTTCAGCAGCAGATGATCGACGAGCAGGCAGTAATCGAGGTGCTTCCATTTGCAACAATCTCTTCAAAGCGTGCAGGTCGTGAGTTGGCCGATATCGAGGCATTACGACCTTTGTCGGTTGGTTATTCAGATGATGGCAACGGCATTCAGACCGAGCCTCTTATGCGCCAGGCAATGCAGCGCATCGCAGCTGTTGACGGCATTATTGCAGCCCACTGCGAGGATGATTCGTTGCTTCATGCAGGATATATCCACGACGGCGAATATGCTCGTGAGCACGGACACAAGGGTATCTGTTCGGAGAGCGAGTGGGGACCTATCAAGCGAGATGTAAAGCTTGCCGAGGAGGAGGGTTGCCGCTACCATGTTTGCCACATTTCAACCAAGGAGAGCGTCGAGATTATCCGCAACGCCAAGCAGTCGTGCGCTCATATCTCATGCGAGACTGCACCTCACTACCTCGTCTTGTGCGACGAGAACTTGCAGGAGGAGGGTCGCTTCAAGATGAACCCGCCACTCCGTGCAAAGGAGGATAGAGCTGCCCTTATCGAGGGTATTAAGGATGGAACTATCGAGGTTATTGCCACAGACCACGCCCCACACACTGCCGAGGAGAAGTCGCGCGGTTTGAAGGGTTCGATGATGGGTATCGTAGGCATCGAGACTTCGTTTGCAATATGTTACACACACCTCGTGCGCAAGGGTGTGATCTCTATCGAGAAGTTGATTGCGCTGATGAGCGAGAATCCTCGTCGCATCTTCCGCCTTGGTGGTGCGATGAAGGTGGGCGAGAGAGCCGATATCGCAGTATTTAATGTAACAGAGCCTTACAAGATCAACCCTGCAGAGTTTGTATCGATGGGTAAGGCTACACCATTCGAGGGTGAGGAGGTATACGGACGCTGTATGCTGACACTCTTCGGTGGCGAGAAGGTTTGGAACGAAAACAAATAACAACAAAATAATACAAAGAACAATGAAACAACCCGACAAAAAATTAGTTTTGGAGAGCGGTCAGGAGTTCTTGGGCTACGGTTTCGGCGCCGACACACAGGCGGTATGCGAGATCGTATTCAACACATCTATGGCCGGCTATCAGGAGATTCTGTCGAATCCTGCGTGTACAAACCAGATCGTAGTGATGACCTATCCTACAATCGGCAACTATGGTATCACCGACGAGGATTTTGAGGCTCGTAACCTCACAATCGGCGGTTTGGTAGTTCGTGAGGAGTGCGAGACTCCGAGCAACTTCCGCTTCACAAAGACCATTTCGGAGTTGATGGAGGAGTATTCTATTCCGGGCATCAGCGGTGTAGATACACGCATGCTCACCCGCATCATCCGCGATTCAAAGAGCTGCCGCGCAGCTATCGTTTCGGCCGAGATGCCGAAGGAGGAGGCGTTGGCTCTTATCGCTGCAACACCAGAGGATCACAACGCAGTAGAGCGCGTAAGCTGCAAGAAGCGTTGGTATTCGCGCACACCAAACCATCGTTTCGATGTAGTATTGGTTGATTGCGGTGCTAAGTTGACATTGGTAGAGATGCTCAACAAGCGCGGTTGCAATGTTGTGATTGTGCCGTTCAACACTCCAGTCGAGGAGATTTTGGCATTCAACCCACACGGCGTACTCGTATCGAATGGTCCTGGCGCTCCGGCAGATGTTCCTGTAGTAACCGAGTTGATCAAGTCGTTGCGAGGCAAGTTGCCAATCTTCGCTACAGGCCTTGGTCACCAGCTCCTCGCTTTGGCTTATGGTGCCGAGGTTAGCAAGATCGAGGGCGTACACCGTGGTGGTGGCCATCCGGTTCGCAACTTGGAGAGTGGCAAAATTGAGATTACAGCTCAGGGCTCGCTCTACTTTGTAGATGAGAAGTCGTTGGAGAAGAC
>JAFZDR010000204.1 GCA_017561105.1 Alistipes sp.
AATACGCCCGCCGTAGCGAGTGTTATACCCTGCGGCATTATCGGTCTGATCTCCGAAAATTTGGTATCCATACCACCCGAAAAGAGGATGATGCAGAGCGATATCATACCGATAAACTGCGTCAGCTCTGGCGAATTGAATGAGAGTATGTCGTAACCGAAGAATAATCCTACCGCCAAGAAGAGGAGGAGTGCAGGGGCGTTAAATCGGTAGGCAACCTTGCCCGCCATTACCGCCACGAAGAGCAATATCGCACCAATCAGTAGGAAGTGTTCTGCATTTATCATCGTGTTGGGTTGATTCTATTAGTAAAGATTTAATTTATTGTTTACCAGCGATATACCTATGCGTATTTTGCTCGAACGCTGGTTGTAGTCTATCATCGTTTCGCCATATCCGTAGCAGTATTGTACAAAGAGCGACGGCAGCCAATCGCTGCGTTTTGCCAATCGCCACGACGCCTCTAACTGTAGATTATATTTGGTGAAATTGATAGTCGGATTTACCAATGCCGTAACCTGCAATCGCTCATTGCGAGTGTGGAATGTTCCCCACAACTGCATAATGCCGCGATAGTTGAAATATCCCTGATAAATATCTTCGTTATCGTAGAAATATCCGTACCATGCGCGTGCTCCGAATCGCCAATTCTCGAGCGGCTCGTACAGACACGCCACTGTAGCGCAGTTCAGCGAACGCGACTGCTCGTTACCTATGCCGTTCGATTCGTGCTCGATACCGAAAAGTAGTCGCACCTGGTTGCTGGTCTGCCATGCTGCCCAAATGCCAGGATTGTAGAGCGTTTCGCGGAATGGACAAGATGGTTGATATATATCCCAAACGCTTCGCTGTGAGTATGTTGCGAAGATATCGACCTTCTGCTTTATGCTCCATAGTCGCAACGCCAAACTCAACTGAAATTTAACATCCGAAGAGTATTTCGATACGGGTTTGTTGGTTGCAAAACCTGTTGCAAAGTAGCCATTCTTCCACAAGCCGAGAACGGGGTATTGACTCTTCTGTTTTACGACAAGACTGTCGGCACTCTTGGCACTTGCCGAGAGTGTAACCGCCAGAAAAAATAGTATTGTCGCAAATCTACGCATAAATCTCCGTTACTGCGGAATGAAAATATAAGTTATAGTACCCTGATGTTTTGCAGGGGCGTTGTTGTTGATGTCGAAACGCGAATTTCGTGCCGATTCTACGGCGGTCTGTCGCATACACTCATCGCCTCCGCTCTCAACCCACGCTGAAGTGACCTCGCCACGCTGGTTCACCACTACCGATACAATAACCTCGCCACCACCTTCGCAACGATAGGCCGGTTTTACAAGATAACGACTATATCGCACCGGATCTTTGAACGAAAAGCTGACCGTAACATTGCCCTTGCGCTTGGAGTCTTTGCGCTCCTTGCCACTCTCGCCCTGCTGACGATTTTCGCCTATGGCGTTAGCCTCGCGCAAGCCTCGCTCGTACGCCTCGCGGTTGGCCTTACGCTCCCTCTCTATAGCCTCGGCCGCCGCGTTCAACTCCGAGACATCGGTGCCCTTTTCATCCTCCAGATTTTCGTTCAAAGCGTTCTCGTTCGAGGAGAGGTTACGCACTGATTTCCAGTCGAATTCGTTGTTCTTGCGACGCACCTCTTCGAGCAGACGATCGCGCTCCTGCTCGAGCAGTTCTACTGCGCCCAAATCTATGTACATCGTGTTCGGCACCTCGCGCTTCGATGTGCCTATTTTTGCCGAAACAAAGACTATCGACACCACCAAATAGACGATGATTGTTACGCACAAACCTATGCGGTTGTCGTAGATCCAATTCACCGGATCTTCGTGCTTATTGTCGAATGGCAATCGCAACCTCGCTCTGCGCGGACGAGGTGGTTGCTGCTCGTTTTTTTGAGAGTTATTTGTCGTTTGCTGCATCGTTATTCGCAAAATAATACGCAAATTTAATAAAATTAAGAGAAAAATACTATCTTTGTGGCAATTATAGATATACTTTGACAAAAAATTGAACATTATGTCGGTAAAACAAAATACAATCGGAGCTCCGATTACCTTTTCGGGTAAGGGACTTCACACCGGAAAGCAGGTTACAATGACCGTCAGCCCTGCAGCCGAAAATCATGGTATCGTATTTCGCCGTATAGATATCGAAGGTGCCCCTTCGGTACCGGCTCTCTGCGAGTATGTGATTGACACATCGCGTGGCACGACTATCGGCTTGGGCGAGGCTCGTGTAAGTACAATCGAGCACATTATGTCGGCTCTTTGGACTCTCGGCGTAGATAACGCTTTGATCGATATCAATGCGCCCGAAACTCCTATTATGGATGGCTCGGCTCGCGAGTATGCTGCAGAGATTTTGCGTGTAGGCCTTGTAGAGCAGGCTGCCGATCGCAAATACTACGAGGTGACCGAGAAACTTGTTTATGCAATCCCTGAGAAGGGCGTAATGTTGGCAATATATCCGAGCGAGGAGTATTCGGCGTCGGTACATATCGACTTCAATTCGAAGATTATCGGTAATCAATATGCCACATACAACCCCGAGGATAACTACCAGGAGAAGATTGCGCCAAACCGCACCTTCGTATTCTTGCACGAGATTGAGATGTTGGCCGCAGCAGGCTTGGTTAAGGGTGGCGATGTAGATAACGCTATCGTTATTGTCGAAAATCCGGTTACCGACGAGCAGTTGCAGCGTCTTTCTGTAT
>JAFZDR010000205.1 GCA_017561105.1 Alistipes sp.
CTCGAACGATGTAGCACCATTTACGATATCGCCCACGGCATCCACGCCCTCGGCCCACATACTCCTATCGGCCTCGGCAATGGCGGAGAGTTGTTCCCCCTCCGAGAAGTTACCACGCACCCTGCCCATACTCGCCGCAAAGTTGGCAAATCCGCCACCCGCCTCAATCGCGCCACGCAGATAGGCGAGTTCGAGGTGCGAATGGGCATTAACAAAGCCTGCGCAGATAATTCCCGAGTGGAACTCCACGCCTGCCATAGAGTCCAGCCCCTCGCCATACTGCTCAACGGCTACAATCTCGTGGCTCGAGCCCGAGATTTTAATCGTTATGAGCGGTCGGGGTTGAAACCCTTGTGGAGTCAGCAGATAGTGTGAGGCTATCTTTCTTAGCAAGGAACTCATCGGCAAAAATTTTAACATCTACATAGCGAGCAAAGAGGCTGTCGATAGCACTCTCGGTCTGCGGTTTATAGACAACCTCCAAGTTGCGAATTGTAATCGACGGCTTATTCTTCAACCCCTTCTGTTTCTGCTTTGACTTACTCTTCGAACGCTTATCGCGCGCACTCTTATCGCTGCGGCTCTTCTCAATCTCGCCAAGACTCAAAACCAACTTACCCTCGGACTTGCGGGCGATGATTGTGCGTTTGACACTTCCCATCTGATTTAGCGAAACCGAAGTGTATCCATTGCGGAAACCGTCATCATCCTTAAAGTAGAACTCGGCTCTACGCGGATATTTCGACATGTCGCCTTCGCACTTGTAGTTGTAGGATATAGAGTATTCGCCTTGGCATATCGGCGATATCTCCAGACGCAAGAGCATAGAGTCGGCGCGTTTATCCACCATAATCAACGAATCCCGATACACTGTGCGTGTAAATGTTCGCACCGCCACATTCTGAATAGTATCGAGAATTACGACCTTTTGAGCATAATGCTTATTCTCCCTCTCCAATCGAGAGATAGCCTGCTCCACCACAGTACCAAGGCGGGCACTCTTACGACGCGAGAAGTTACCCACGGTGTAGATTACATCCTTGGCAGTGTAGCCATACTGCTCGAAAATAGGCTCGTATATCTGCAACGAATCGAGGTTTATACGCTCCTCGCCAATATAGGCATTTACGACAAAGGCGTCGTGGAATATATTGGCCAGGGTATCATCGGGAATGACTCTCTTCTTCTGACATCCCGCAATAGAGACCGCTATTGCCACCGCCATAACTGCGGATATAACTCTCTTTATCATCTCTTATTCTCCTTAATCATTGTAGAGGTAGCCACCATCGAAACTCCGAATGCCACCAGCAAAAAGACTACAAATATCATCAACAGATCCAACGGCTGCAACTCCACCGGATAGTTCTCGACCAAGAAATTGCCGTTAGGCAGCTTCACGAAGCCAAAATGGTACTGCAGCAGAGTAACAACCACGCCGATAACCAAGCCTATGGCTCCGCCAACGCCCGAAATCAACAGGCCTTCGCGAACAAACACACCGCGAATAAAACGGCTGTCGGCACCTATCGAAAGGAGGGTCTTCTGCTCCTCGCGCTTCTCGATTATCAGCATTATCACCGTGCCGACGATTGAGAGCGATGCCACAATCAGCACCAACAACGACACGAAGAATATCGCCCACTTCTCGTAGCGCATAATTGCGTAGAAGCCCTCGTTCTTATCCTCTCTAAGCACCACATCGAACTCCTCGCCAAGCGCCGACTTTAGCAGTTCGGCAACTCTCGGATGTTGCTCGCCCGAGGCGACCTTAACAAGCAATCTGTCGGCACGATTTTCGGTACCGAAGATGCGATTGGCTGCACGCAACGATGTCAGAGCAAACGATGTGGCATGTTGCTGATCTATCACAAATACACCACAGACATCGAGCGACTCGCTACGCATGGCAAAGGTTGGAAGAATTGACCCTATCTGACCACCGCCAAGCGAATATATATCGACATCGCCAGCCGCCATCGAATACATTCCGAGTTCGTAGGCTACGCCCTCGGCGAGCATCAGTCGGTCAATATCGCCCAACTGCACCACGCAGTTTCCGACGGGGGTGAAGGAGGCAATCGGCACAACCTTTTCGTACTCCTCATCGACACCTCGCAGGCGCACCGCCACCCTATTATCGCGATACGAAAGCAGAGATTGGCGCTCGGTAATAAAGGATAAAGCCTCAACACCCTGCACCTCCGCAACCTTGGCACGGAACGACTCGTCGGTTATATCGAAACCACCCTGCGTAGTGATCTCGATATCGGCATCGACCGCCTTGTAGAGGTCGCGTACCAACGACTCGAAGCCGTTAAATACCGAGAGTAGAATTACCATAGCGGCAACAGGCACCACCACGGCCAGCAGACTGACCGTAGCAATGATATTTATCACCGAGTGCGACTTACGCGAAGTCAGGTACTTTAAGGCAAATCTCCACTGCATACTCTCGGCAGTTGTCGTGATTTACTACTTCTTCAACAACGAATCGATATTCTCGATATACTCCAACGAGTCATC
>JAFZDR010000206.1 GCA_017561105.1 Alistipes sp.
GGCATCGGTATAGTTGTCGTACGCCAAGCCGTGGATCTCGATATCTAACGGGAATATGACAGGATCGTACTCGAACTGCATACCACGGCTCACATATCCTTGAGCTATTCTGTATTCGCCATTTGGATAATACTCCACCCAGGCCAATCGATTTTCGTTGATTGGGGTTGCATACAGCGCCTTATCCCTGCGATGAACCGTACGAGTGCGGCCACGCTCCAAATCCATATAGCACAACTTGGAGTCTATGCGCTCGGCAAAGAGGGCACTGCGGCGATACTCTGTCCACCACACTCGTCCACCCACAACCTCGCTCGGACGGGTCGAAACCACTCCCGTATAGGCAATGCCTCGGCTCTTGCCCGTATTTGTATCGGTTATGACAAAGGCGTTTGGTCTGTCGAGTGTTTCGTACAACGAAAGCACCTTGTCGCGGTCGATATATTGCGGATAGCGATACTCCGTATACCCCTTTTTAGTCTCGGCAGAGAGTTGTGTCGAGGTATTCGGTTGGTATGGCAACGAATTCCAATAGTCGTTCAAATCGGCAAATGTCTCGCGCACAAGCTTTGTGGTCGAAGTGTTGTAGTAACGCTTCATTCCGACATAGGTTGTGGCGATCACATATGGGTTACGCACGGCATATCGAACGATCTTATCCCAGATGTTCTCGTTATACTTGGTGTTGGCGTATGCCGTAATCTGATAGCCGAGCTGGTAGTGGTCGGGGATATATTCGCGGTACGAACCGCAGAACCACTTATTAAAGCCTCGCTCGCTCAACTGATTGCCGACTGCGCGGTAGTGCATCGTAAATGATGGTTGCAGGGCGCGACCAAACGACGACATCTGCGTTTCGGAGAGGGTTGCATCGCCCTCCAGACCCCACAACGGCATAAAGAGCAATCCTATGGTTGAGCTCTGCTGACCGAGGAGATAACTAAATATTCGGACAAAGCCCTTGTTCAGGTTGTTGTACTGCACGGCGTGGCGATATTCGTGAGCCGCAAGCTGCTTGAGCCAAGGCATCGAGTAGCCGCTGACAGCCGGTGAAGAGAGGATCTCCACACGCTTTGGCAACCACATAACCAAGCCGTTCGAAGAGAAGTTCTCGGGGTGAATAACAAACGGTATTTTCATCGGACCATGGCGGAAGCCAAATCCGATATCGGGCTGTACGGCGCGGGCATAGTACATCATCTTGTAACCCAAAGTTCGAGCCGTATCGGGATAGATGACATCTATCTTGTCGCCCTTGAGCTTGCGCCACTGCATATAGGTCGGATCGGCACCCCACGAGTAGTATTGTGCCGATGCCGTATGTGCACCAATCAACGCAATGATAGCGACTAAAATATGTCTAAACCGCAGCCTCACTAATTTTCACTATTTGTTCACCACCTTATACCCGAATACCTTGTCGCAAAAATCGAGGTAGTGACCCCAATCGTATGGTGTTATGTTGTGCTTTCCTTCGCGTATGTGGTAGCCGACATCGTTCATTATCGGCTCGCCTATTTTTGGCATCTGCTCACTCTCCAAACCCTTCATTCCGTAGAGTTTATAGAGCGGAGATGCGTGATATGCCGAGAGGTACTCACCCTTCGGATCGGCCCATCTGTCGAGCGATGCACTCGCAACATAGAGGTGACGCGGTGCAACAAGGGCAAGCAGCTGGTGCTGGTCAAATGGCAACTCCGCCTCACGCTCGCTATATTTTGTAAAGTCCTTACAGAACCAATGCGGAAATCTCTTTGTGATGAATCGAATACTCTCGCCAAACACACGCTTCGAGAGTGCTGCACCTCCGCAACCCGAGTTGTTCGAGATAACAACCTTAAATCGCTCGTCCTGCACACCTGCCCACAATGCAGCTTTGCCCTGACGCGAGTGGCCAATGACACACATCTGCTCGCGGTTTGCCCAAGGCTGTCGCTCAACCCAATCGGCAATAGAGCTCAAGCCATAGGCCCACACTCCGATTGCCTGCCAACGACTACCCTCATCCTTGGTTGTAGGGAGAAGTCTTATCAGGCTTTGCGCGGCACCATCTTCTCTATCGGGATAGATGTCGTGGTAGCACATTG
Organism: Alistipes sp.; assembly: GCA_017561105.1. Lineage (GTDB taxonomy): Bacteria > Bacteroidota > Bacteroidia > Bacteroidales > Rikenellaceae > Alistipes. The sequence goes on from JAFZDR010000206.1 coordinate 2,088, forward strand.
TTACCGCAGCATACCCTCTATCGATAATCTGCTCCATCGGCCAACGCTCGCTCTGTACGCCACGCTGCAAGAGTTCACTTTTGCGGTTGGAAATGCTATCGAAATATGGCGAGTAGAGAATCTTTGTATCGTTGCTCGTGCCGTGATTGCCCTTGAAGTTGTAGCCTATAAACACAGGTGCACCCGTTTTCTTGCGAGAGTTCGGATAGTAGACGAGTGCCAAGGCGCGTTGTACCATCTTTCCGTTGGAAAATGTAAACATCACCTGCTGCATTGTCGCCTTACCGCCGAGGGCCTTGCGATCCTTGGCTACGACCTTGTACTTAACCTTTAGCTCGCCCTCGGGTGTCTGGCCGTAGACACTCTTTGAGAAGAACTCCATAATCTCCGGGCGACGACGACTCTCCCACTCTTGAGCAGTGGTAACCTTCGTGCCATCGTTGCAGGTGAGCAACTCTGGCAAGATGTAGTTTGGCACCTTCGACTCGTCGTAGTTGGTCTTCGACTTGGCGGATGCCGCCATGCCACATAACAGTGCAAGAGTTATTGCAACCGACTTAAATATCACAGTTGTTCGCATCATAAAGAGTGCTCTTTTGTTAGACCTTTTTTGTGCGGGCATACCCCTTTTGTATGAGCAGAGCCGTAACACGATCGCGGTGATCGCCCTGGATGATAATCTCACCCTCCTTGACCGAGCCTCCCACGCCACAACCACGCTTGAGGGTGCGTCCCAGCTCCTCCAAATCCTCACTCGAGCCCTCAAAGCCTCGAACTATAGTTGCAACTTTTCCGCCACGACCCTTTGTGTCGCGCCATACGCGCAAATTCTGCTTCTCGGGTGCAAGGGTTTCAGCCTCCTGCTCCTCGCCATAATCGTATGTGAAGTCCGGATTTGTCGAATAGACCATTCCAAGACGCTCTTTCCAATCTGCCATAAGTTTACAATACCCCAATAAACGATGCAAAAATAATAAATATTTTGGCAACTATCGCAGATTTTGTATATTTGTACACAAATATCACAAACTCGTATGGTCAGCCGTAGAGAAAACAGGGGTCGCAAGCGCGACGAAATGATCAAAAAAATGCAGGCAAAGGCTTTGGCGCAAAGCGAGGTCGACATGGCCAATTTGCCTATGTCGCTGCCGATAAATGACGGCAAGCGACTTGTGCGGGTATTTGTCGAAGGGTATGAGGATGTGGCCTTCTGGCGCAGCATCTTCGACAACTTCACCAACCCATATCTCCGATTCGAGATTTCGGTACCTACGCGTGAAGATTTGCCTAAAGGCAAAAAAGTGCTCCTGTCGATGGCCGACAAAGCGAACGAGGAGATGTTACTCTGTATGGATTCGGACTTTGACTACCTCTTTGCCGACGAGGATGACTCTTCGCGCCGGATCATCGAAGCGCCCTATATGTTCCACACCTACACATACGCTACCGAGAACTATTTGTGCTACGCTCCGTCGCTGCACAATGTATGTGTCAAGGCGGTGAAAAACGATGCTCACATCTTCGATTTCGAGAGCTTTCTGGCCGACTATTCACGCACAATCTACCCGCTATTTTTGTGGTACGCCTACTCGGCACTACGAAATACCGAGAGTGTTCTTCCGTTGGCCGATTTCAAGGCTGCGGTACGACTCGGATATCTCGATATTGAGCAAAATGGAGCCAACACCATAGCCTGGTTACAACGCAATGTCAATCGCAAAGTTGCCTCGCTCGAGGCCGAACATCCCGATATGGCAAATGCCCTTCCGCACTTTGCCGAGCGACTGCAAAAGAGGGGTGTGGAGCCCGAACTAACCTACCATTTTATGCACGGCCACACCTTGATGGATTGTGTAGTGATGGTGTTGTTGGAGGGGGTATGCGAGAAGCTGCGACAGATGTCGCTATCGAAGATTATCTGCTCGTCGAAAGAGGGTGTAGCCCTTAAAAACGAGATGAGCAACTACACCAACTCGTTGCGCTCGATACGCGATGTGCTGCTCGACAACGACAACTACACATCGTCGCCTTTATACAAGCGGTTAAAGGCTGATATTCAGCGATATATAGAAACAACAATTGCTAAAATAGAGAATTCAAAAATTTAACAAAACATGAGGAAATTTATTCTATCCGCAACACTGTTTACTCTCGCCGCGCTCCCTTGTTTGGCGACGGAGCAGCCGGTCCAAAACAAGGCAAAAAAGAGGGTCTACATGAGCTTCATTTTGCATGGTAACATGAACTACGACCGCTATGTCCGCACCACCCTTTGGCGCGATTTTCCGGTCATCTACGACAACCTCTTGACCTTTATGGACGAGCACCCCGACTTTAAGGGTCAGCTCCAATTTTCGGGTCAGACACTCGGCTCGTTGAAGCAGGCAGCGCCGCATGTTCTCGACCACGCAATGAAGATTCACAAGCGCGGACAGTTGAACTTTACCGGCACCTTCTATTCGGAGCCTGTAAATGTAAATATGGATGGTGAAACAAACTATCGTTGTGCTCTGCTCGGAACACGCATCGTAGAGGATTTCCTCGGGGCAAAAACCGATGGTTTCTATCTCCAGGAGCGTGCTTATCACCCGCAGTTGCCATGGATTTTGAGCAACTCTAATGTGTCGTGGACTCCGATTATCACCAACGATGATTCGTGGCGTCCGTTCCGCCTTTCGGGCTTGGATGGCAGCTCGTCAGTTTGTGTTCCTATCACTCGCAGCAAGCCGCTCGAGAGAGTGGTTGTTGCTCCCGAGAACAGCCTTATAACCATCGAGGAGGACTACGAAATTCCGCAGAAGTTTAGTCGCACATACGCTCAGGTTGCAGAGTTCAATGCAACACATCAAGATATTGAGGTTGTGTGGATTACGGTGAAGGAGTACATCGAGAAATTTGGTCTTGGCGAGGAGCGTTATGTCGACCATTCGGCCAAGGTTAACGATCTTCAGCACGGTACCTATTCGCGCTGGACCGCCGACCCTCTCGACATCCAAATTCAGGGTCATACCGACCGTGCAATGGTCGATTTCCGCAGTGCCAACATCTTCAATGCGCTCCTGCAGCACAACAATGGTTGGAGCGTGGATAAGGAGGTTTCGCAGAGCGATGTAACCCCAATCGACAACCCTCTCACTTGGAATATTGAGCGTGCCGAGCTCTATCCCGAAGTTGAGCCTAAGTACCTCACCCGCAACGGTAAAATCACCACCTTGTCGCGTGCAGAGCACCTCTTGCTTTGGGCAGTAAACAGCGACTCGAAGGGTTGGTATCCGCTCTACGAGAAGCGCGTCGAGCGTATCACATCGTTGCTTAACAGCTCGCTTTTGTCGAAGAGCATCATCGACGATGGAATGGATAAAATTGCCGAGAATGTAAAGTTGAAGGGTTACGACACCTACTTTATGGCTCTCTGTATGGAGCACTCGGCCGAGCGCACCATCACCTTCAAGAGCGACAAGGCATACGCCATCTACGACTATGCGAGCGGCAAGAGCCTCAATAGCCGATGCACCCGTACAGCCGAAGGCTATACCATTGAGTTCAAGGCAGATATACCTTCGTATGGTTACGCCATTTTTGGCGCAAAGAGTCTCGAAAAGGCCGAGTTGAAGGCTTGGCGCGATGGCAATACAATCTCTGAGGGCGATGTTACCATCACCGCATCGGAGGAGAAGGTTGTCATCAATGACGGAGGTCGCACAACCGAGCTCTCACTTGCTCCGTTCAAGTTGTTGGCTTTGGCGGAGATGCGTGATGGCGAGGGCGACGACAAGTGGCGCGACGCAAAGCAGTATGGCGCAACTCGCACCAAAGTTTGCGGCTCGGAGCTTATCGTTGACCGCCAGCTCGATTGGTTGTTGCATATGCGCCAGCACTTCGTTATCGAGTCGGGTCGCGTGGTGTGCAACATCTCATTCACCGCACCCCATCCGACCATTATCCGTCGTGAAGGCCCCGAGACAAGTTCGTTCGATCCGCGAGGTCTCGACCTCTTGATCAGCACAGGAGCACCTTGCAAGACCATTTTCGATATTCCATTCGGCTTGAGCGAGTACACCAAGGGTGGCTTGGGCCACTTCTGCTTGTTGAATATGTGTGCTTTGGAGGGTCGCGAGGGCGGTCTCATCGTTACTCCTCGTACAGGCGAGCAGGGCTTCTCGGTTGATGCCGATAAGGGCGAGATGACCCTCTACCTCGGCGCTTCGACCACAGGTGGTCCTATCAAGGATGTGACCTTGACATTTGTCACTCCGGTGAATGTGTCGCAGGAGAAGGCGTGGTACTACGAGCCTTTCCACGGCACCTATAACCACACCATCATCTTCGATAGCTACAAGGGCTCTTGGCAGCAGAGCAACGCCTTGCAGCAGGCGCGTCAAGCTGTGGCACCTATCTATGTTCGCGAGTGTGCGGGCGCAAAGAAGGGCGGTAAAATGGCGGCTTGCGGCTCACTCTTGCAGAGCACTTCTGCAAATGTGGATGTAACATCGGCCGAGGTTGAGAATGGCAAGTTGCAGATTCGCCTTAACGAGCGTATGGGTAAGAGCGAGAAGGTTAAGCTCAACACCTCGAAAGGTGGTATTGAGGTCGATATTAAGCCGTTTGGTATTGTGCAGAAGGAGTTGTAATACCTTACCGCATAAAACGAAAATGGGAGCCGTTGAGCTCCCATTTTTATTGTATTTGGTTTATTAGACTACTTCTGAAAGCACTTTGGAAGGCGCATTGTAATCTCCTCCACGCGGCGGATAATCTTTGCACGCTGCTTGTCATTCACGATGTAGTAGTGGCGATTCGAAGCCTTATCCTCGATAAAGAAAGTTTGGCTCTTGAAATCTACCTGAACCATACCCGGCTTTGAAATCGAAGCGTAGCCGCCATTAGGCTCTGCAGCAAAGAGAACTGCTGTAGGATCCCACAATGGGCGATTGTAAGGCATCTGCTGATAATACTCGAATGCCTTTACGCAAGGGTGATTCTCAACATAGTTGTAGCCCTTGTAGATGCACTGCCAAGGGTAGAGAATTGTGCGACCGAGGAGGTAATCTGTAAAGTACATCGGCACAGGACACTCGGCGTAGAACTTAACCGCAGCAAAGTGGTCCTTGCGGACATTGTACTCAGCACGCTGCTCTGCGAAGTTACCCGCCATGATAACCACCTTCTCAACCTTCTGCGCAAAGAGTTCCTTGCCGCCAAGAGGCGAGAACTCGTCGCCCTTCGACTCCATCATACGAGCCAAGTTGGTCGAGAATCCTACCGCTACAACCACTACGCTCTTGTCCTCCTCCTTTGCAAGGAGCTGACGAAGGAGCTTGTAGCCGTCAGGAATAGCATCCCAATTCTTTACGGTGTGTTTGTATGTGTTGTTTGCAACAACATAGTCGGCGTAGTTCAAACGCTTGCTGGTTGCAGTATCAACGTAGTTCTCCTCAGGGTAGATTTTAGCGATGCCGATAGGGATGTTCGGATAGCCATAGAGGGTATTCATCGCGTCGATAAACTTAACGCTGCCGCCCTCGCGCTTGCTCGAAAGGATGCCGAGAAGGTCGATTGTTCCCTCATCCTGATACTTGTAGAGCATATCCAAGGCGACAACATCGTCCACATCGTTACCCATATCGGTATCGAAGATAATCTTGATAGGCTTCTTTGCCGCCTCAACAGTCGAGAGGGTAAAAAGAGCCAAAATAACTAAAAGAAGTTTTTTCATATTTGGTTGATTATAAAGGTTTTACATAGCGCACTGTGTCAGGTGTAAGCTGGCTGATAATAAAGTCGTCGCAAACAACATACTTGTTGAAGACCTCATCGTTGTAGTGGCGGATAGTCAAAAGTTCCACCTTCGAGATAATCTCGGTATTGAAGCCCTCCTCCTGCAAAGCGGTTGCAACCTCCTCCAAGTGCCAGCTCTCCTCCACGCACAAGCCAAGCTCTACGGCTGTGTTGTGGATAAGGTTGGTCTTGATACGGAAACGCTCCAATGTTGCGAAGATGATAGGGAACTTCTCCTCCAACACAAACGACAAATCGCGCGAACGGAGTCGCAAGAAGCTCTGGTTGCGCTTAACGATGATAATAGGCGTTGCAACAGCATCTGCCTTGCCGTCAATAACTGTACCTGCTGCATGCTTATTGCCGAACGGCTTCACATACAACGGAATGTTCTTATTCTGCAACGGCTTGATGGTCTTGGGGTGAATAATCTGCGCACCGCTATATGCCAACTCGATGGTATCAACATAGTTGAGGTGGTCGATCTTCACCGCATCAGGGAAGATTTTAGGGTCGGCATTGAGGATGCCGTCCACATCCTTCCATACGGTCATAGACTCGGCATTGAGGATATTTGCAACTACCGCAGCCGAGTAATCCGAACCCTCGCGACCGAGAGTTGTGGTTGTTCCGTCGGGAGCCGAGCCGATAAAGCCCTGACCTACGAATATGCGGTTCTCTGCTCCTGCACAAGCACGACGAAGTGGTGTTGCCGACTCCTCGAGCAATACATTTGCATCCTTATGGCGAGCCTGTGTGAGGAAGCACTTACGCATATCGATCCACTTGTTTGTAACACCCTCCTTGTTGAGAAATGCCGAGATAATGGTTGTAGAAACCAACTCTCCGTAGGCTACGATATGGTCGTACCACTCCTCGGCACGACTGCGCTCGAACTTATTTGTAGTAACTGCCACGCGCAACGCCTCGAACAAGGCATCAACCTCCTCGATGCGGTACTCCGCCGAGCCAAAGAGGTCGGCAATAGTGGTATAGTGATACGCCTTAATCTCGGCAATTTTCGACTCGCAAAAAGCCTTGTCGCCCTTGCGCATAGCGTCGAAAACCTCCTCCAAAGCGTTTGTTGTCTTACCCATCGCCGAAACGATAACGAACAACTCTGCCTCGTCGCGAACGATATTCAAGAGGTTGCGAACACCCTCGGCGTGACGCACCGATGCGCCACCAAACTTGTAAACTTTCATA
>JAFZDR010000207.1 GCA_017561105.1 Alistipes sp.
AACTCGCTCCGACTGCAAATGGCGACGCACAAGCGAACGATATATAGACTCCGATACCTCGATATCGCACTGCTCAACTATATTCTGCAGCTTTACGAGTGCATCCGACACAACAGTCAGGAACTCTGCGCGATAACCGCCCTCCTCACCGGTTGGAGTTGCAACCGAAAGCTCGTCGATAACCGCCAATAGGTAATCCGACATATCTCGCCACCCCTCGGTCTTACGGAAGAGAACCTTCAGCAACGGAGTTGTCGCAATCATCGACTGCGGCACCTGGAAGATTCGGTGTTTCACTATCTCGCTGCGCAAATCGCCATATTGCGAGATTGAGATATCGGCAATATACGGATGGGTGAGCAACCCCTCAACATCGACATAGTAGAATGTAGGCTCGCCCGATTTATCAACTCGGGAGTTCTTCTGCAGCGCCAATAAACGCTCCACAAAGGAGTATGTCAGGGTATTTCGCAGAGGATATCCCATAGTTACATTTATACCCGTCTTATTCTCCTCGTCCTCCTGCTCATCGGGCTCTTGCTTGAACTCCTCAGGCAGGGCATAGAGCAGCGGCATAAGCATATTCTCGTCGGTGAGCACCACTGCTGTATTTTTGTCGAGCACTCCGCCATTTTGCGATGCAATCTCCTCCAATATGCCGACAACAGATTGACACTGAGTAACATTAGACGAAGTAGAGAGTACATTCACAGACTTTATCTTGCGGAAATTATCGTGCGACACACCGCTCTCCTCGCCGAACATGGCGAGGTTTTGACGAACGAACAATCCCGCCTCCTGGAAGTTGTCGTTCATATAGTAGTTGTCGTAATCCCAATAGAACTCCGCATGGCAGCAGCGCTGCATATATTGCAAGAGCAACTGCTCGCACTTAGACAAGGCATTGAAGCCTACAAAGACATATCGCGACTCGCTCGGAAGCTCAGCCAGTCCCTTATCAATACGCTCTACGGCCTCGCGATATATCATTCCGGTATAGCCGACGCCCAATGCTCGCAGATTAGAGCGGAACTCCTCGTATATAGCGCCAAGCGAACGCCATACGGTCAAGAACGAGCTCTTTGTTGCAGAACCTTCGATAACGCCCTCCTTCTCGCCCGTAAGAGTACGCCAAAAGCGGTTTATCATCTCGATCTGTTCGGCTGAGAGGTAGCTCATATCAGCCTCTATATCCTTCAAATCGCGGATATTGGCAAAGAGCTGCGCAGCATCGACCATATACTTGTCGAGCATATCGAAATCGGCAACAAGGACTTCGCCCCAATGGTAAAACTCCTCAAAGCTCTCTTTGTGATACTTGGAATAGACCTTATGCAACTCGGCAACAAGACGCAATCGGTCGGCTTTGCGCAAGCCCGAGAGCTGGCACATAAGTTCGTCTATAGAGATGTATGACGGCTCCCATAAAGGTCGCACTGCCACCCTCTTTAACGCCTCGGCAAAGAAGAGTCGGGCGCGTTTGGACGGCATAGCCAAAGTGAGCGACGAAACCTCATCGCCATACTTTTCGTACAATCTGCCTGCAACCTCCTCTATAAATGTTTTCATAGAGTGTACGGAATAGCTTAGTTTACATTGATGATATCGCCACCGAAGATCATACTATGGTCGCGGAAGATAGTAGGAGTACCCTTGTAGATAAGTTTCGCACCTGTAGAGGTGGTGCACTCCAATCGCTCCGAAACAACCATACGCAACTCTGCCGTGTGCGAGATATCGACCGTAGACGCCACGGTCGAGAAGCTGCTTGCATCAACCTTGGCAGTTGATACTCTCATTGTGAGATATTTGGTTTCGCCCTTTAGAGTAAGGCGGCTTGGTCCGGTACACTCAGCCACGACATCGACCGCAGTTAAGCCCATCGACACAGTGGCACCACTCGACACCGAGAGGTCGAACATCTTGCTCTCGACATCATCCTCGAACTCCACCTGAGCACGCGAAATCTTCACCTCCTTAAGCGATTTGTAGTAAATCGTAACCTCTGTTACCGAGAGACGCTTAGGATCTACCCTCTCACTCACTGTGAGTACGCCGTTTCTATCGAGCTCGAACTTAAACTTCGATGTTACATTACCCTTGGTATCGTAGGTAATTCTCAACTCGTCGTTTGTAGGTACTCTCTTCATAACCACATTCATAGGGCCGTCGATCTTTACACCGGTAAATGGCTGGAGCCAATCGGTCTTAGGCATCGACACTATCTGCTCGGTAGCACCCTCCGTAGTGGGTGTTGTCGCCAATACTTGCGCCGAAGATACGAACGCAACCATTGCGAATATGGAGAGAATTATAAGTCGTTTCATAGTTTAGTTCCAATGTTTGAGGATGCAAGTTACAACTTTTTTTTGATAAATAGCCAATTTTCTAATTATAATTTAGTAACTTTACAAAAATTTCTAAAACATCGATGTCGAGCAAGGGTAATAATAGAGCTGTGATTGTTCCGGCGAGTGCCGGTTCGGGCAAAACTTATCGCATCGCTCACGAATACATCTTTGATGTACTGCGCGACCGTTACGACGAGAATGGCAACGCCTATTTCGACCGTTCGTTCTACAAGCGCATACTCGCCGTAACCTTCACCAACAAGGCTACCGAGGAGATGAAATCCCGCATTTTGGAGGAGATTCACCTCCTGGCATCGGGTGGGGAGAGCGCCCATCTTGCCGACCTTATGCGCGAAACATCGCTCGATGAGGCTACCCTGCGCAAGCGTGCAAAAATCGTGCGTTCGCTTATTCTGCACGACTACTCGCACTTTACAGTGCTGACAAACGACACCTTCTTCCAGCGCATTCTGCGTGCATTTGTTCGCGAATTGGGCATCGATATGAGCTTTTCAACCGAGTTGGATACAGCACCCGTGCTCACCAAGAGTGTCGATTCGTTAATCGCCGGCATAACCGATAATGCCGAGCTACGCAAATGGCTCGAGGAACTGACTGCCGAACGCATCAGCGATGGCGAACGCTGGGATATCCGCAGCGCGATAAGCTCGTTGGCGGGAGAGTTATTCAAGGAGTCCACTCGCGATATTATCAACAAATGCAAGGATAAAGAGTCGCTGTCGAAGAGTATTCGCAGCTTCTCAGCCGTTGTAAACGAACGCCGCAAGGAGTTTATGGCCAAGGGTTCACTTGCAGTCGAAAAAATCATATCGCAGGGGTATTCGCACGACGATTTTAAGCTGAAATTCACAAAGATATTCGAGAAGGTTGCCACCGGTACGCTCGAGAAGTTCACCGATGCAAACCTCAAGCACCTGACCGACTCCCCCAAGGAGTGGTTTAACAAGGGCAAGGATACTCCCGGATTGCTCGCACTTGCCGAGGAGTTACAGCTGCTCTTTGTCGAGATATACAACGACTACCTAAATCTCAAGACCGTAGAGAATACTCTGCGCATACTGTCGCGCAACTTCCGAGGTTTTGCCCTTCTGCACGACCTGCAGGAGAAGGTTGAGGATATCTGCCGCGAAGAGAATTCGATGCTTCTCTCCGAAACAAAACACGCCATTGCGGGCTTTATATCGGAGTCGGATGCCCCATTCATCTACGAGAAGGTAGGCAACTACTTCGATAAGTTTATGATTGACGAGTTCCAGGATACTTCGGCCAAGGAGTGGAAGAACTTTCTGCCGCTGCTACGCAATGCTATGGCACAATCGACCGACACATCGGTACTTATTGTGGGCGATGTAAAGCAGTCGATATATCGCTGGCGTGGTGGCGATTGGCGCATATTGGGAGGAGAAATAGAACAAGATCTTGCCGAAAGCGAGCGTGTGCCACTGAAAAACAACTGGCGCAGTCTGCCAAACATTGTCGAGTTCAACAACTCGCTATTCACCGAGGTTATCACGCGCGAGAATGAGCGTCTGAACGGCATGCTCGACGAGGCCGATAGCGCACAACGCATATCGCAAGAGTGCAAAACCGAACTTTACGGCACACTCGAACGCGCCTACTCCGAGCATGAACAGACACCTCGCCGCAAACACACCAATAGCGGTCACATATCGCTGATTGCGCCCCTCGAAGGCGAAGAGGAGCTTATCGGTGAGAGCGGTATGCCACTCTATATCGAACGAATAAAAGAGGTGTTGGAGCAGGGATTTCAACCTCGCGACATCACCATTCTTGTGCGCAAGAATAGCGAAGGTATGGAGATAGCTGAAGAGCTGCTCTATTACCGCCACCGTTTCCCCGAGGAGTTATGGTTTGAAATCACCACCGAGGAGGCCTTGAGCCTGGCATCGTCGCCGGCCGTAAAACTCATTATTGCAGTGATGCGCCTTGCCATAAATCGCAACGACACAACTTCGTTAGTGCTTTACAACCATCTGCACAACGACGATAAATTCGGCACTCAGCTCAGCGATGAGGATAACGCCTTCCTCGACACCATTCGCACGATGTCGCCCGAGGATGCATTCGAGAATATAGCAATCCGTTATGCCGACGATTTGGAGGGTCAAACCGCCTATGTGCTTGCTCTGCACGAACAGATTGTTCGTTTCTCGTCGGGCAAGGTTGCCGACCTGTCGCTCTTTGAGCGATGGTGGCGAGAGAAGGGTGCAAGCCTCTCTGTGCGAGTAGAGAAGAGTAAACGAGCCATTGAAATTCTCACTATACACAAGGCTAAAGGCTTGGAGAACAAGGTAGTTATCATGCCTCGTTGTTCGTGGGCATTGGAGCCACTCGACTCGAGCGGTTACATCTCGAATATCGTATGGTCGAAGCCCGCCAAAAATGACTATATCGGCGATATCGGTTTCTTCCCCGTATCGTTCAATCGCGCAGTTGGTGACTCGTTATTTGCCGACGGCTACTTCCGCGAGATGGTCTATACCTGTGTGGATGCATTGAACATGCTCTATGTTGCCACCACTCGAGCCAAAGAGCAGTTGCACCTCTTCATCCCGAACAAAAAACGAGGCAATACTATTGCATCGCTCCTGCTCGATATCTATGGAGAGAAGATGCAGAGCTCCGCAAACGAGAAGTTCCGCCACTACGAAATAGGCACATTCGATAAGCCTGAGCCTGACACCAAGGGTGAGGAGCAGAATGCCACAGTCCTAATCAAAGAGCACTCGGCAACGCCGTTGATGCTTAAGCTCAAGACGACATCTTCGCGCTACTTCTCGGATGAGGAGGAGGCTAAACTCACACCTCGCAGCATGGGTATCAGACTGCACAGAGCATTCGAGGGTGCAACAACCCGCGAGGAGATTTTCGAGCGACTCAACGAGATGGTCATAAATGGAGAACTCAACCACGATGAAACCGAGGTATTGAAGAGCAAAATATCTGAAACACTTGACAATAGCATCGCCGGAGAGTGGTTCAATGGCAGCTGGGAACAGCTCTATCGCGAGCGTACCATCATAGGTTCTAAGCTCAACTCACTAAAGCGTCCCGACCGAGTGATGACGCAAGGCCGACGAGCCGTGGTTATCGATTACAAGTTCGGACACGAGAAGAGGGAGCACCTTCTGCAAATCGGCGAATATATGAGTGTTTTGCGCGATATGGGCTACTCGACAATGGGTTATGTCTGGTATGTTCCGACCGGAAAGATTGTCGAAATTGAGAAGTAGGGTTGCGTATTTGGCTATTTAATACTATATTTGTAGGATGAATCTGAGAATTTTGGATATAATACCGAAGAGTTTTCGTGCCAAAGGGGTGTGGGTCAGCCTCACAATCTTCGTACGAGCGTTGCTGAATTTTGTAGGTTTGGCAGCGTTGTTGCCGATGTTATATCTTATTCTCGATGCTGAGAGCATCCACTCAAACGCCTCTCTGCACACTATCTACGAGGCGTTCAACTTCTCGTCGGAGAGCCAGTTTGCCATTGCCGTAGCTGTGGCAGTGGTACTCTTTATCGTGATTAAGAACTTAATCAACCTCCTACTCTACCGCGTTGAGCGCGACTATATCTACGCACTCTATCGCACACTCTCTCGCAACCTCTTTGTAAGCTACTTTGGCCAGGGATTGCAGTTTGTGAAGGGCGAAAATTCGGCGGTACTCTCGCGCAATGTGAATGTGGTATGCTACACCTTTATCACTGGTGTATTGCGACCATTGGCAACCCTCGCAAGCGAGGTTATACTACTATTGATGATATTTGTGTCGATTGCGATATACTCACCTCTCGGTGCGGCACTTGCCGTGGCGGTATTCATCCCCGTAGCACTGCTCTACTTCGCAATCATGCGTTACCGACTCGACCTCTACGGAAATGTCGAAAACGAGGCCCAGCGTCGCAAATATCGCGATGTTATAGAGAGCTTCAGAGGTTATGCCGACATAGAGATCAACAACGCCTTCGGGCACCGACTTTCGCTATTCGATCGCGAGCTTGACACCATTGTCAAGGTTGGTCGCAAGAGCGCTACAATATCTATGTTGCCACAAAACCTCACCGAAACGGGCTTGGCGCTCGGAATGGCGGTTCTGCTTGCACTTGGCACAAGCATGGGTGGCGCCGATATGAAGATGCTCTTTGGTGTCTTTGCCGTGGCAGGTCTGCGACTTCTCCCTTCGGCGCGCAATATAATGGGTGCATGGAGCTCGTTGCGTTACAACCGCTACACAATCGACATTCTCGACAAGGCCGACGATGTCAAGGCCGAGCTTAAAGAGGCTTCTTCGGAAAGACTATCATTTAATGATAAGATCGAGTTGCGTAATCTCTCGTTCCGTTTCGACAACGGCACACACGAGACCCTGCACAACCTCTCGCTCACTATCGCCAAGGGCGAAAAGGTGGGTATAAATGGTGAATCGGGTGCGGGAAAGACTACCCTGCTCAACATTCTGCTCGGACTCTACTCCCCTACTGAAGGGGGTCTGTATGTCGATGGCAAACAGCTCTGCGGCGAGGAGTTGCGCAAGTGGCAAAACAGCATCGGTTATGTATCGCAGAGCACCTTCCTTACCGACAGTACAATACTCTCGAATATCGCACTTGGTTGCGACGAGAAGGATATAGATATGGCTCAGGTTGAGCAATGTATCGAGGCTGCATCGCTTAGCGAGTTCGTGGCATCGTTGCCGAATGGTATTCACACCCGCATTGGCGAGTGTGGCGCACTCCTTTCGGGCGGTCAGCGACAGCGCATAGGCATAGCTCGTGCACTCTACAAGCAGGCCGACATCCTCTTCTTCGACGAGGCGACATCGTCGCTTGACAACGCTACGGAGCAGAGTATAAATAGCGCTATCGAGCGCCTATCCTCCTCGAATTCGGAGCTTACAATAGTGGTCGTAGCCCATCGCGACAGCTCGCTCGGCTACTGCGACCGCATTATAACACTCGAAAAAACGAACTAACAATATGGATTACCGCATAGCCGATTTTCTACTACGCACCGAAGGCCCTCACAGCGACATTACCGCTTGCGGATTGGCCGGTTTCAAGCCTTTTGAGGTCGAGACCGACACCGCCGTCGAGCCGACTATGCTCTTGCAGATGAACGCCCCGATTGAGGATGGCGACTACGCTGTGACAAAGGTGCTTCACTCATTCGACTTCGAGCAGAACTACGCCTCGGGCGAGTTGGCGCGTTATGCTACGGGCTACCGCTTCGAAATGACTCGCGAGGGTCGCAAATTCCTTCTCGTAAAGGAGGATAATTCGAATATCGTATTGAGCAACCTCGGTCGTTACGACGAGGCCGATCCTTCGCTTGTACGCTTTGGCATTTGGATTATGTTCGGTATCGTACTCGCCCCACTCGGAGCTATCGCAATTCACTCATCGGTAATCGTAAAGGAGCATCAGGCGGTGCTCTGTCTTGGTGAATCGGGCACAGGAAAGAGTACCCATACCCGACTTTGGCGCGAGAATATCGAAGATGCACGCCTGCTGAACGATGACAGC
>JAFZDR010000208.1 GCA_017561105.1 Alistipes sp.
CGAGGAGGTTGCAAAAATTGAGTGTGAGAATCTCTTCCACCGCACAGACATTGGTCACAAAGCATTCAAATAGAATCGTTCTGATTGGCTCTTTTTCCACCAATCATCGGTAGCCGAAATGCTCACATAGGTTGACTATGCTGCGCTTTCGTCTCCTCGCTTGGCGAAAAAATAGCTCAATCACCTTCGATTTTTAAGTGCTGGGGATAAATATAGTTAAAATATGGGAAATATTATTGATGGAAAGCAGCTCTCGTTGCGATTGAAGGGCGAGATGGCTGAGGAGGTTAAGGCGTTGGCCGAGAAGTATGGCCGAGTGCCGTCGTTGGCAGTTATTCTCGTAGGCGAAAACCCTGCAAGCCAGTCGTATGTTCGCGGTAAGATTAAGGCGGCCGAGGAGGTGGGTATCAAGAGCGAGCTTATCACTATGCCTGCCGAGATCTCGGAGGAGGCTCTCTTGGCGGAGATTGACCGCTTGAACGCTGATGCATTGACCGATGGCGTGTTGGTACAGTTGCCATTGCCAAAGCATATCGACGAGGAGCGCGTTATTGACGCTATCGCCCTCGAGAAGGATGTGGATGGCTTCCACCCTGATAATGTGGCTAATTTGTGGCTCGGAAAGCCTTGTATCGTGCCTTGTACACCAAAGGGAATCATGCAGATGATTGCCGAGTGTGGCTTCTCGGTAGCGGGCAAGAAGGCTGTGGTTGTTGGTCGTAGCAATATCGTGGGCAAGCCTATCGCAAAGCTCTTGCTCGATGCAAATGCAACCGTAACTATCGCTCACTCACGCACTCAGGATTTGGGTGCAGTATGCCGTGAAGCCGATATCTTGGTTGCAGCAGTTGGTCGCAAGCATATCATCACTGCCGATATGGTTAAGCCTGGCGCAGTGGTTATCGACGTAGGTGTTAATCGCGATCCCGAGACCGGCAAGCTGTGTGGTGATGTTGATACCGCAGCAGCGCAGGAGGTGGCTTCGTACATCACTCCCGTGCCTGGTGGCGTAGGTCCTATGACCATCACAATGCTAATGAAAAACACTATTGAGTGCTATCTAAACAGAATAATTAAATAAACTAATATAACTTACTATGATTGAAAGATATAGCCGTAAGGTTATGCGTGATGTTTGGACTGAGCAGAACAAGTTCAACGCATACCTCAAAGTTGAGATTTTGGCTTCGGAGGCTTGGAGCAAGTTGGGCGTAGTGCCTGCAGAGGATGTTCAGAAGTTGTGGGATAAGGCGTCGTTCTCGATTGACCGTATCAAGGAGATCGAGGAGCAGACTCGTCACGATGTTGTGGCCTTCACTCGCGCCGTATCGGAGACCCTTGGCGAGGAGCGTAAGTGGGTTCACTACGGTTTGACCTCTACCGATGTTGTTGATACTGCAAACGGATATTTGCTCCGTCAGGCTAACGAGATTTTGGAGAAGGACTTGGAGGAGTTCTTGGCAGTTTTGAAGCGTCGTGCTTTGGAGTTCCGCAATACCCCTTGCATTGGTCGTACTCACGGTATCCACGCCGACATCACCTGCTTCGGTTTGAAGTGGGCGTTGTGGTACGAGGAGATGAAGCGCAATATCGAGCGTTTCCGCACTGCTGCGCGTGGCGTAGAGGTTGGTAAGATGAGTGGCGCTGTGGGTAACTTTGCGAACATCCCGCCAATGATTCAGGACTATGTTTGCGAGAAGTTGGGTATCGACAGCGCAAATGTTTCGACTCAGGTTATTCAGCGTGACCGTCACGCTTACTATATTGCTACATTAGCAGTTATCGCATCGTCGTTGGAGCAGATGGCTCTCGAGGTTCGTAACCTTCAGCGTACCGAGGTACACGAGGTTGAGGAGGCTTTCGGTAAGGGTCAGAAGGGTTCGAGCGCAATGCCTCACAAGCGTAATCCGATCTCGTCGGAGAATATCTGCGGTTGTGCGCGTGTGATGCGCGGCTATATGGCTACCGCTTGCGAGAATGTGGCTTTGTGGCACGAGCGCGATATCTCACACTCGGCAACCGAGCGTATCATCTTGCCTGATGCAACCGAGTTGTTGGACTATATGCTCTGCCGTTTCAAGGGTATCTTGGATAACCTCGTAATCTTCGAGGATGTGATGATGGAGAATATCTATCGCACTCGTAAGGTTATCTTTGCACAGCGCGTTATGAACGCCTTGATTGATAAGGGTTTGTCGCGTGAGGAGGCCTACGATACTGTACAGCCTGTAGCTATGCGTGCTATGGCTGAGCGTGCCGACTACCAGGAGCTCTTGGCCGAGAACGAGAAGGTTATGTCGAAGCTCTCGCGCGAGGAGTTGGATTCGTGCTTCACTTTGGAGTATTACCTCAAGAATGTGGACTACATCTTCCGTCGTGCCGGAATTATCGAGTAACGAAGAGGTTGCAGATAGTAAAGAGTAGCTGAATTTCAGCTACTCTTTTTTTTTGTCTTCTTGCGCGTAAAAATTTTAATTTTTAATTATCAATTTTTAAATTTTCTCGTATCTTTGTACGATTGTAAATTATTGTGCATATATGAGAAGCATAAAAGAGATATTTATCATCGGCAAAGGCCCTTCGAGCAGCCACACTATGGGTCCGAAGAAGGCGTCGATGAAGATTCGCGACGAGTACCCTAACGCTGCCGCATATCGTGTAACGCTCTACGGTTCGTTGGCCGCTACGGGCAAGGGTCACTTGACCGATATGGCTATCAAGGAGGTCTTCGAGGGTGTCGCACCCGTTGAGATTGTTTGGTGTGCACAGAAGTACCTCCCATACCACCCTAATGCCATGAAGTTCGAGATGCTCGATGCCGAAGGCAATGTTACCGACAGTCAGGTTATCTACAGCATTGGTGGCGGAACTATCGTAATGGAGGGCGAGGAGAATAACGCCAGCGACCACATCTATCCTATGACCACTATGACCGAGATTATGACCTGGTGCAACAAGACGGGTAAGTCGTATTGGGAGTTTGTATTCGAGAACGAGGCTGAGGATATAAGGGAGTATCTGCTCGAGGTTTGGCGCACTATGCGTGCCGCAATCGAGAGCGGACTCGCCAATGAGGGTGTATTGCCCGGAGCTTTGCACCTTCGTCGCAAGGCAGCAAGCTATCATGTGCGTTCGCGCGGTTACAACGGCATTTTGCGCACACGCGGTATGCTCTTCTCGTACGCCTTGGCTGTGAGCGAGGAGAACGCTTCGGGTGGCACTATCGTAACCGCTCCAACTTGCGGTTCGTGCGGTGTTGTGCCTGCGGTGTTGTACCACTTGCAGAAGGAGTACGACTTCAAGGATGCTCAGATTGTGCGCTCGTTGGCTACTGCGGGCTTGGTGGGCACTATCGTTAAGGCTAACGCATCGGTTTCGGGTGCGGAGGTTGGTTGTCAGGGCGAGGTTGGCGTGGCGTGTGCTATGGCTGCCGCAGCCGCAAGCCAGCTTATGGGCGGCTCGCCAAATCAGATTGAGTATGCTGCCGAAATGGCTCTCGAGCACCACCTCGGAATGACTTGTGATCCAATGTGTGGTTTGGTGCAGATACCTTGTATCGAGCGTAATGCAATGGCTGCAGCGCGTGCTATCGATGCACAGATCTATTCGTTCTACACCGACGGCGTACACCGCGTATCGTTTGATAGCGTGGTTAAGGTGATGAAGCGTACAGGACACGACCTCCCATCGCTCTACAAGGAGACTTCGGAGGGCGGACTCGGACGATTGAAGATTGAATAACCTAAAAAATAGAACTACTATGAAGAGAATTATTGCATTGTTTGTGGCACTTGTTGTGGCTGGTGCAGTTATGGCTGCCGAGTGCGTAATCGTTCCACGCCCTGTGTCGTATGAGGCGCAGAAGGGTAAGTTGTCGCTCTCGTCGAAGAGTGTGGTATATGTGGCAGATAAGTCGCTTGTGCGCCCTGCTACAATGTTCGTATCGTATGTGGCTGCCGAGAAGGGCATCCAACTTGCAGTTGTCGAGAATCAGCCAAAGGGCAAGGGAGTAATCGCTTTGTCGGTGGATAAGTCGCTTGCCG
>JAFZDR010000026.1 GCA_017561105.1 Alistipes sp.
GCTCCCTAAAAACGGATTGCGAGGGGCAATCCGTACATGTGGTGTCGGAGGTCTTTTCGGCTACTTCGGCTCCTATTATAAATCTAATATCGGCACATTCAAACTCTATGCAACTAACTTGGATCACCTCTTCTTGATAAGACTTGCGAATGGAAAGAAGATAGTAATATCTTGCTCCGAGCCCGAGAAGATGAGCCACTTCAAAGTGTAGTACGAACATTGCAATATATAAGTCGCTGCCTGACGGAAATTAGGGTAGCGACTTTTTATTTTATAAATTCTTAAAAAAGTTGTGTAATTCAAAAAATTATTCGTACCTTTGCGCACTCGCAAAGTGCGAGGTTGGATTACAAACTTTTTTAACAAGTATTAGATGGATTCATTAAGTTACAAAACTATCTCGTTGAACGCAGCGACAGTCAACAAGGAGTGGGTTGTCATCGACGCTACTAACGAGGTATTGGGCCGCTTGGCTTCGCAGATCGCAAAGATTCTCTGCGGAAAGAACAAGCCGGGCTACACCCCTCATGTTGACTGCGGTGACAATGTTATCGTTATCAACGCTGAGAAGGTTAAGCTCACAGGTAAGAAGTTGACCGATAAGGTCTATGTCCGCCACACTGGTTACCCAGGTGGTCAGCGTTTCGCTACTCCTGCCTTATATTTGGCAAAGAAACCTGCATTCGTAATCGAGGAGGCTGTTCGTGGTATGTTGCCAAAGAACCGTCTCGGAGAGGCTATTATCAAAAACTTGAAGGTTTATGCTGGTGCAGAGCATCCTCACGCAGCACAGAACCCAAAGCAAATTAAGTTAAACGAGATTAAGTAAGAATTATGGAAGTTGTAAACACAGTTGGTCGCCGTAAGGCAGCTGTAGCTCGCGTATTCGTGAAGCCAGGAACTGGAAACATTACAATCAACCACAAGGCTCTCGATGTCTATTTCCCATTGAACATCTTGCAGTACGAGGTTAAGCAGCCATTGCTCGTAACTGAGACTGCTGAGGCTTACGATGTTGTTGTAAACCTCGTAGGTGGTGGTATCAAGGGTCAGGCTGAGGCCGCTCGTATGGGTATTGCTCGCGCATTGTGCGAGATCAACGCTGAGTATCGTCCAATCTTGAAGAAGAACGGATTCCTTACTCGTGACGCCCGTGAGGTTGAGCGTAAGAAGCCAGGACAGCCTGGTGCTCGTCGTAAGTTCCAGTTCAGCAAGCGTTAATATTTATTTCGTAAGCGGACTAACAATTCGGCAAAGCACGACAAGGGTTCTCAAAGCAAGCAAGACCACGACTTATACCTTATATATATTATTATATAGAGCTAATGGCCAATGGCTAACGGCTAAAGGCCATAAAAAAGAGGTGCTACCTGCTGCTTGCCCTGTCGCGGAAAACTCTTCGGACCGACCAGGTCGCTACCGTAAGAGTTGAAGTAAAGAGAATTAAAATTACAAAAAAAGAAACTAAAATGTCTAGAACAGATTTTAATACATTGTTGGAGGCTGGCGTTCATTTCGGTCACTTGAAGCGCAAGTGGAATCCTAAAATGGCTCCATATATCTTCATGGAGAAGAACGGCATCCATATCATCGACCTCTACAAGACTGTTGTAAAGCTCGATGAGGCAGCTGAGGCACTCAAGAACATCGCAAAGAGCGGTCGTCGTGTGCTCTTCGTTGCTACCAAGAAACAAGCTAAGGAAGTAGTTGCCGAAAAGGTTGCAGCCGTAGGTATGCCTTACGTAACAGAGCGTTGGGCTGGCGGTATGCTCACAAACTTCCCAACTATACGTCGCGCCGTTAAGAAGATGGCAACCATCGACAAGCAGATGGCAGACGGTCTTTATGACAACTTCTCTAAGCGTGAGAAGTTGCAGATTTCGCGCCAGCGTGCGAAGCTCGAGAAGAACCTCGGTTCTATCTCTGACCTTACTCGCCTTCCTGCTGCATTGTTCGTAATCGACGTGCAGAAGGAGCAGAACGCAGTTAAGGAGGCAAAGCGTTTGAACATTCCGGTATTTGCAATGGTTGATACTTGTTGTGATCCAACCGACATTGATTTCGTAATCCCTGCAAATGACGATGCAACAAAGTCAATCGCTTTGATTCTCGACACTGTATGTGCTGCTATCGCAGAGGGTGCAGAGGAGCGCAAGCTCGAGAAGGAGAAGGAGGCTGTTGAGGCTGAGGCTAACACAGAGGCTCCTGCAAAGAAGCCAGCTAAGACTCGTATCAAGAAGAGCGTAAAGGCTTCAGTTGAGGCTCAGGAGGCAGTAGTGGCAGAGACTGTTGCTGCTGTTGAGGAGTAATTTATTAACAAACGAAAACCAGAAAAAACTATGGCAATAGAGATTAAGGCAGCTGATGTAATGAAGTTGCGTAAGATGACCGGTGCCGGTATGATGGACTGCAAGAAGGCTCTCGTTGACGCTAATGGCGATTTCGAGCGTGCTAAGGAGATCATCAAGGAGAAGGGTAAGCTCGTAGCAGCTAAGCGTGCTGACCGCGAGACTTCTGAGGGTGCTGTTATTGCAAAGGTTCAGGGCAACAAGGCTATCGTTGTTGGACTCGGTTGCGAGACTGACTTCGTTGCTAAGAACGCTGATTTCCAGGCACTTGCTGAGGCTATCGCTGAGGCTGCTATCGTAAACTTCCCAGCTGATAAGGAGGCTCTTATGGCTTGCACACTCGCAGACGGTCGTACTGTTGAGGCTGCAGTTACCGAGTTGACTGGTCAGACAGGCGAGAAGCATGTTGTTGCTGGTTACGAGGCTATCGAGGCTCCATTCATCACTGCTTACATGCACGTAATCACTGGTAAGCTTGCTGCAGTTGTTGGCTTCAACAAGGAGCTCGACGCACAGGTTGCTAAGGGTGTTGCAATGCTGGTTGCTTCGATGAATCCAGTTGCAGTATCGGCTGCAAATGTAGAGCAGAGCGTTCTCGACGCAGAGTTTAAGACTGCAGTTGAGAAGACTAAGGACGAGCTCGTTCAGAAGGAGATCAACGCACACCTCACTAAGGCTGGTATCAACCCAGCACATGTTGACAGCGAGGATCACATCGAGTCGAACCAGTCTAAGGGCTGGATCACAGCTGAGCAGGCTGCACAGGCTCGTGAGATCATCAAGACTGTAGGCGAGGCTAAGGCTGCAAACCTCAATATGACAATGATCGAGAACATCGCTAAGGGTCGTGTTCAGAAGTTCCTCAAGGAGAACACTCTCGAGGAGCAGGGCTACCAGATGGGCGATGGTAAGACTGCCGTTAAGGAGGTTATCAAGGCTGCTGATGCTGAGGCTAAGGTTCTCGTATTCAAGCGAGTATCACTTGCTGACTAATTAGAGTAAAACTCAATACGAAATAGGCCACGAGCAATCGTGGTCTATTTTTTTTATATGTTTATTATGTTCTTAGAATATCTGTATCAGTAGCAATCCAACCGCCAATGAAACTACGGTAGTAATAAGTCCAGGCATCATGAATGAGTGGTTGAGAATCCATTTGCCAATGCCCGTAGAGCCCGTGCGGTCGAAGTTAATCGCAGCAATAACGGTAGGGTAGTTCGGGATGAAGAAGTAGCCGTTTACAGCAGGGAAAAGCGCAATCATCATCATCGGCGAGATACCCAGCGCAATGCCAAGCGGTGCGATTGCACGAATGGTTGCAGCCTGGCTATAGAGCAGAATCGACATCACAAAGAGAGCCACACCAAAGAGCCAAGGCATCTGGGTTACGATACCCTCGATTGAGGCTTTCAACTCCACGATATTGCCATTGATAAAGGTGTCGCCCATCCACGCAATACCGAAGATGGCGATTACAGCCTGCATACCTGCCGAGAAGATTGAGCCTTTGGCAGCCTCGATACCGTTAGTGCGAGTGACCAAAAGGATAAGCGCTGCAGCCGAAAGCATCAAAATCTCGATAAGCAGAGGCATTCCGAGAGCTGCACCATCGAACGATGGACGGAGCGACGGAATCGAACCGAAAAGCACGATTAAGAGGGTCGAAATAAGGAATATAGCGACCGAAATACGCGCCTTCGAGAGATTCTTAACATCGGTAAGCTTAGTGTGCTGCTCATCGAGCAAACCGGCCTTCAATCGCTTGATATACTCAGGATCATTCACCAACTCTTTGCCTACGCGCATCGAGTAGAGAGCACCCGCAAGGATACCGATAACGGTCGAAGGAATACATATCTTGAGGATGTCGAATAGGGTGATGCCAAAGCCTGCGAGCATGCTCAACAATGCAACTGTTGCTGCCGATATAGGACTTGCGGTAATGCCTTGCTGTGAGGCGATTACGGCAATTCCGAGTGGTCGCTCGGGGCGAATTTTGGTCTCGGTTGCCACCTCGGCAATAACCGGAAGGAGCGAATATGCAATATGTCCTGTACCCGCGATAAATGTAAAGGTATAGGTTACAAGCGGAGCCAAAATGGTGATGTGGGCAGGGTTGCGACGGAGTATGCGCTCCGCAATTTTGACCATGTAGTCAAGACCTCCCGCTGCCTGCATGCACGATGCAGCCGATATTACGGCCGCAATCATCAGCATTACATCGATAGGCGGCATAGTGGGTTGTAACCCAAAGACGAAGGTGAGCACCGCAAGGCCGATACCGCCCATTACACCGAGTCCGATACCGCCAAGTCGTGCACCTACGATGATGGCTACGAGTACAAATAAAAACTGAATAAGCATAATTTAGTTTGGTTAGTGATGATGTTCTAATACTGTATGTGGAATATGTCCGTGCGAAATAATCTGTATCGGACACTGATAATTCTCTAATTGTTCGGCAGTTATAATGTTCGAGTCGTGACGGTGTACTGTGCGATTTACACAAACAATGCTCTTTACAACGCTTGTAATCGTGCCCAAATCGTGCGACACCATAACTATCGCCATACGCTCGTTCAGACGATGCAGTAGGGTATAGAGCTCATTCTCGAACTTGTTATCCACGAAGTTTGCCGGCTCGTCGAGAATGAGGAGCTTTGGCTCCAAAATCACCGCACGACAGAGCAAAGCACGCTGCATCTGTCCGCCCGAAATCTCGCTTATTTGACGATTTGCAATCTCTGCAATACCCGCCATATCAAGGAGTTGCATCGCCTTTTCACGGTTGACCTTGGTATAGCGCCCAAAGAAACCCTTTTCGGCTTGCAGACCCGACATAACCACCTCAATAACCGAAATAGGGAACGATTTATCGAACTCGGAGAGCTGTGGAAGATAGCCGATAAGGCGATGTCCGTGCTCCGAGAGAGCAGGGGCGAACTCCACCTCTCCGCTGTACGGAACGGCACCCAAAATGGCCTTGACAAGGGTGGTTTTGCCACCTCCGTTTGGGCCTATAACTCCCAGAAAGTCATTCTGATAGATGTCGAGTGATGCGTCCTCGAGCGCAGTTGTCGAGTCGTACTCGACGGTTATGTTCTTAAGCGAAACTATAGGCTCCATACTACTCGGTAATCAGGGTTACGATGTGGCGAATGTTCTCGAAAATATCCTCCTTTAAAGGGTTGATTTCCACCGCAGTAGCACCAATATCCTGGCAGATAACCTCGACGGAAGATGCCGGGAACTCCGACTGATAGAAGATATGTTTTACCCCCTCGGCGCGAGCCTGCTCGATGATTTTGGCGAGATGTTTTGCGCTCGGCTCCTTGCCTTCATGCTCGACTGCGACCTGTGTAAGACCATAGTCGCGAGCGAGATAAGTGAGGGCAGGGTGGTAGATAACGAATGTCGAACGCTTGCTCTGACGGCACAACTCAGCAATCTCCTCGTCAAACTCTAACAACTTGATACATCGGGTGGTATAGTTCTTGTCATAATTTACGGAATCGGGCATTTCGCGAGCGATTGCGCTATACATATTCTCGGCCATTTTGCCGATTGACTTTGGCGAGCACCAGATATGCGGGTCGATGCCGTGGGCGTGGCTGTGCGAATGGTTTGCGTGGGCATGGTGTGCGTGTGAGCATGTGCCGGCA
>JAFZDR010000209.1 GCA_017561105.1 Alistipes sp.
ACCGGACCATTCAGCCAACTATATGGTACCCAGGCGTGAGTGCTTGCCAAAGTGCGACGGAACGAAGGTGCGCCGATAGCCTTTGTCATAGCGATAAGGATAGGCATATACTCCGGTTTGCAACCCGCCATAACGCCATTTACTGCAACATGCCAAGCCGTCGTGTTGCGATGTGCAACAGGGAGTATGGCAACCGTTTCGTCCCATTTCATATCGGTATATCGCAAGAATTCGCTTACTTTCTCGTATGTTGGAGGAACGATTGGTAAGCCATCCGACCAATTCATCTCGCGGAAGTAGTCGTTTATCTCTTGGTAGGAGCCATAGAAGATGTCGTCGCGAATTCCACCCTGATTGGCTTTTGCACTACGAGCCAACTCCTCGGTCGAGATAGGAGTTGTCAGGGCCTTTACTATCTGGGGCCACAACACCTCGCGGGTATTCTTGATTAACTCTTCGGTTGTGTGTGAAGAGAATGCTCCGGGATACTCCGCCACGCGCGGTGCAGGCACACCGTTATTTGTAGAGGTGTAGAACACCTGCTCGGTAAAAGTAGGCGCAGCAATAGCCACCGACGGAATACCGATATACTCAGCAGCTATACACGAACCGACTTCCTTCGGGGTGCATAGTCCACAACCGCAATTACCTGATATAACCGCATCTACGCGCATTGAGCGAAGCTTCTCCTGGAACTCCTCTTTTGAACGACGAGTAACTCCCGGCGCGGGATATACGCCCGCCGAGCCTATCTCGTCAAGCAGAATAACACGAGCTGTAGGATAGTTTTTTGTAATGAGTTGTTTTAACTCGGGATGAGTTACGCGGGCCATAAAGCTGCCGCCAACGATAGCAATGGTTTTGCCCTCGAGCGATGTGAGACGGGGGGCCATTTCAATCATCTATACCGTGCCACGACCTACGGGCGATACAACTGCAAAACCGTCACCCTTAACGATGGCTGCGCCCGATTCGGTTTTACAATTTTCGTCGCATACTATGCGCGAAGAGGTTTGAGCCGCAGCTGTATAGCACAGCATAAGTGCCGCCACAAGAAGTTTTATAACAAGTTTCATCGGATAGGTATTTTTATATTCGTATAATATATAGGATACCTACCCTCAAAAAAGGTTAAATATGAAAATATGAACTTTTACTCCTCGAAGAATCGTTCGTCGAAATTTACGAAGTAAAGTCGCTCGGTGGCTCGCGTTATGGCGGTGTAGAGCCAGCGCAACATATCTTTGGTCATCGGTTCGTCGCCAAAGATGCACTTGTCGATAAATACAGCCTTCCACTGTCCACCCTGTGCCTTATGGCAGGTTACGGCGTATGCGAACTTAATCTGCAAGGCGTTGAAGTAATCGTTCTCGCGAATCTCTTGCAGGCGTTTAATCTTACTCTTGATATCAAGATAGTCCTTCTCCACCTCGCGGAAAAGGCGCTCACTCTCCTCGCGAGTGAGCGATGGCGACTCGGAATGAAGTGTGTCGAGTAGTATCTTGCAATCAATCTCTGTGTCGTCGTAGTCGCCAAACGAGAGTGTAGCGGTCGCAAAGCGGAATCCGTAGAACTCCTCCACCCTGCGCAACCTCTTCAATCGAGCAGTGTCACCATTGGCTATAAAGCTTATCGGGCAGTTCTCGATGCGCTCGGTATAGTGGTAGTTATTTTTTGCAACCATCAGTATATCACCACTTTCCAACTCCTCTTCAGCCATAAGATTCATTCGGCGAATACCTTCGTTATAGCGATTTGCACGCTTGTTCGAGCGGGTGATTACGATAGTCTCTTCGCGACCATATCTGTCGTAGCAATCTTGCAATGCCTCCAATAGGTCGGAGCCGCTGACCGCCTGAACATCGTCGTAGCTTGTGTCGAAGCGCGGGATTTCGAAAATGTTATTCTCGAGCATGCAGCGGACGAGTGTTGCATTGAATAAAATTCCCGAATCTTGCTCCTGGCGCACAACTTCATCCATCGAACCGTAAACCACATCGCCAAAGTCGCTCATCTCGACGGCGTCGAGTGCCGGACTGCGGTCTGTGCCGACAGGTGGCAACTGTGCGTTATCACCCACCAAAACGAGTCTGCAATTGCGTCCGGAGCGCACGTATTGGACTAAATCTTCGAGCAACGAACCACTACCGAATTGTACTCCGTCGGAGGCTGTATGAGCAGACAACATTGAAGCTTCATCTACGATGTAAATCACATCTTTATCGCGGTTTATGTTAAGTGAAAATTTAGATTCGTACGAAGCATTTGTACGCTCGCGATAAATATGCTTATGAATGGTGAATGCCTTCTGGTTCGAGTAGTGCGATAAGACCTTCGCAGCACGCCCTGTAGGAGCGAGTAAAACGCTGCGAATACCAACACTTTTTAGTGCCGAAACTATCGCTGCAACAAGCGTTGTTTTGCCCGTGCCGGCATAGCCGTTTAGCACAAAAATAGACGACGAATCCCCCTCCGCAAGGTACTCGGCAAACGACTCAACTATTTTTTTTTGATTATTAGTTGGTTGATACAATAATTTTGCGTAAATTTGGCTCGCAATATCGAAGATATTCATCGTTGTTGCTAATTTTGTACAAACTTAACAATAAAATATCAAAATGGAAAAGAAAAGTGTTCAAATTATTCTCCAACTTGCCCTTGCAGTAGTGGTATTGGGACTTACTTATTGGGTTTACACCCTTATCTCTACTCCTATCAAGTTTGAGAACGAGCAGAAGACTCGTGAAGCTGCAGTTATCGAGCGTATCAAGGATATCCGTACTGCAGAGCGTACATTCAAGAGTAAGTATCAGCGCTTTACTGCTGATTTCGACACTCTTATCAACTTCGTCCTCACTGAGGAGTTGCAGGGTGAGCGTAAGAAGATTGACGAGGATGACTCGGTTGCAATGGCTCAGGCTCGCAAGAAGTATGGCAAGAGATTTAAGAATGTAGAGAAGTTTACCTTCTCGGTTAAGGACTCGTTGTTCAAGCATCTCACAGTAGAGCAGGTTAAGGAGTTGCGCTATGTACCATACACTAACAACCAGACTGAGTATATCCTCGAGGCAGGTATGCTCGCTACAGAGTCTAAGGTTATCATCCCTGTTGTTATGTGCCGTACCCCATATATCGCATTCCTCGACACTGTGGCATATCGTCAGCAGGTTATCAACCTCGTTGATAATATGAAGAATAACTTCAACAGATATCCGGGCATTATGTTCGGTTCGATGGATAGAGGTAACAATGAGGCAGGAAACTGGGAGTAATCTCACCATTGACAATAAAAAGGTGTCCATTCAAGTAAAATTGGGTGGACGCTCTTTTTCTGCGGACAAGGTTGCTGTTGCAGAGGGTGTTGAGCGCGTGGAGTTTATTATCGATACTCCGCGTGTGGTGCTTGCTCCTCGCGGTGAGGTGTCGCTCGACAGTGCTGCGGAGTTGTTGCGCGTTGTTGGCAAGGCGTGCCGCAGTAATGAGCAGAGTGTATGCAGCGAGTTGCAGGCCGATATCGTAGCCATTATGGCTATGGATAGCGAGGCTTTGCGTTCGATTGTGGCGTTGAAGGGTGTTGCGATATCGTTTACCTCTCCCCTTCTCGATATGCGCCATTGCGACGAGGATTGTTTGACGATAGATGCTACCGACAAGGTTTGTTATGCGCGTCTTTTCGAAAATGGCTTGCGTAGCGCCGAGGCGTTCGATGCAACAAATTCGGAGGATGTTCTCTATATCGTGTCGGAGTGGCTCGGTAATAGAGATATACCTATATATATTAAAGGCAGCGCCGAAACAGTAAAGTTGTTGCGTAAATACTACAAACGAGTTATATGCGAATAATAAGTGGCAAATATAAGGGCAGGGCGATAAATCCGCCACGCAACCTCCGTGCAAGACCTACAACCGATTTTGCAAAGGAGAATTTGTTCAATGTGTTGAATAATCTCGTAGATTTCGAGGAGTGCGATGTGTTGGACCTCTTTGCCGGTACAGGTTCGGTGAGCTACGAGTTTGCTTCGCGCGGAGCAAAGAGCGTAACATCGGTGGAGATAAATGCCGTGCATCACGCCTTTATTCGTCGCACTGCAAAGGAGCTTGGTGCCGACAATATGTTTGTAGTAAAGGCCAATGCATTCCTCTATTTGTGCAGTTGTCCTAAGAAATTCGATGTTGTTTTCTCGGATGCGCCATACGATTTGGAGGGACTGGAGGAGATTGTTCCGCTTGTTTTGGACGGCGAGATACTAAAAGAGGATGGAATCTTCATTTTTGAACATTCTGATAAGTACGACTTCTCAAATCACCCAAATTTTTGGCAGTTAAGGAGTTACGGAAGTGTGCAATTTTCGATGTTCCGCAAACAATAAAAAATTGTAAAATTTTTATAAAAAAATTGTAAAAATATTTTGCAGAATAAAAAAAATGCTCTATATTTGCACTCGCAATCAGGAACAATGGTGCGTTAGTTCAGCTGGTTAGAATACGTGCCTGTCACGCACGGGGTCAGGGGTTCGAGTCCCCTACGCACCGCCAAAAACGAAAGTCACTCAAAACAGGGCTTTCGTTTTTTTTATTTGCAACTTTCATAATTTGCAACTATGGAGTTTATCGAACAATTCGTATTCGGAGAGGGAATTGCCCATTCGATCTTTGTATTGGCGATAGTCATCGCTATAGGCACTCTGCTTGCTAAAGTCAAAATAGGTGGTATATCGCTCGGGGCAACCTGGGTGTTATTTGCCGGTATTGTGGCAAGCTACTTCGGAATGAATCTTCATGCCGATACGCTCAACTTTGTGCGCGACTTCGGTTTGACTCTCTTTGTCTTCTCCATAGGTCTGCAAATTGGTCCTTCGTTCTTCTCGTCGTTGCGACAGGGCGGTTTGAAGCAGATGTGGCTCTCTATCCTGACAATGTTGCTGGGCGGAGCTGTTGCATATTTGCTGTTCTTGGCTACCGACACCCCTCTCCAGACTATGGTGGGCGTTATGGACGGAGCTGTGGCTAATACCCCTGCAATGGGTGCAACGCAGCAGACTTTTCTCGACATTACAGGCATAGATGATAAATCTATTCCGTTGAGTTTTGCCGTTGCCTACCCTATTGGCGTTGTTGCGGTTATCATCGCCTTTATGATTTTGCGAGCAATCTTGCGCGTCGATATTGCAAAGGAGCGTGCCGAGGCCGAAAAACGCTTGGGTGGCAATAAGTTTGCGGCAAAGTTCTCTATCGAGGTTATCAATCGACAGATGGATGGCAAGAGTGTTGGCGAAATCCGTCAAATCATCGCTCGTCAGTTTGTTATATCGCGCATTTCGCACGACGGCAACAAGGCATTTATTGCCGATGCTACAAGTATAGTCCACTGTGGCGACAAGATCTTCGTGGTTAGTAGCGTCGAGGATAAAGAGGCTATTCTCGCCTTCCTTGGCCGCGAAATTGAGATGCTTGAAGAGGAGTGGGGAGAGTTTGAAGGTCAGCTCGTATCGCGCCGTATCTTGGTTACACAGCCTAAGATTAACGGTAAGCGCTTTGTCGATCTTCGCCTTCGCACCAAGTATGGCATTAACATTACGCGCGTAAATCGTGCCGGCGTGGATATTATTCCGCATCAGGGTATGGAGCTTCAGCTTGGCGACAAGGTTATGGTAGTAGGCTCCGAGGAGGCTATTAACGAGGTGGCGAAGTTGCTCGGTAACTCGTTACAGAAGTTGCGCGATCCACATATCTTTACAATCTTCTTGGGTATTGCTCTCGGTGTCTTTGTCGGCTCTATTCCGCTTATCGATGCACCACAGCCTATAAAACTCGGTTTGGCGGCAGGACCTATGCTTATGGCAATTCTTATTGGTCGATTTGGAACGCATTGGCACCTGATTACATACACCACTTTGAGTGCAAACCTTATGCTTCGTGAGGTTGGCTTGGCAATGTTCCTTGCCTCGGTGGGCCTTGCCTCGGGTAATGGCTTTGTGAGCGCCGTGGTTAATGGCGGCTATATTTGGCTGTTGTATGCTCTGATTATCGCTATTGTGCCGTTGATTTTGGTGGGTGTCTATGCACGCTTGCGCTACAAGTGCGACTTCTTTACAATTACGGGTATGCTCTCGGGCAGTATGACCAATCCGATTGCATTGAACTATGCTAACTCGTTGGCAGGTAGCGATATGCCGGCAATTACCTACGCTACGGTATACCCATTAGCGATGTTCCTGCGTGTGATTATCGCGCAGTTGATGATTCTCTTTTTGATCTAAATCAGGGTTATTTTACCTCGAAATTGAGCAGCTCGGCGCCATTGAGCGACACTTCGATATTGTCGCCAATTTGTGGTGTCATTGGCTCGGTGGCTGCGATGTAGATAATATCGCCCATCTTCAATGTAAGCAACTCCGAAGCCTTCGAAAGGGCTTTGTCAAGCGAGATCTTTACATCGTCTAAAGAGGTGTTAACCTGTGCGTTACCAATCTTTATATTAAGTACGCCTTCCCCCATTGTGTCGGGTGTAACCGATTCAGGCGATAGTGCGATAGACTTATCGAAGCAATACGCCTCGTCGCAAGGGCGGCCGAGAGCGCAATTACGCTCCACGATATCCTGCGCAACAAATGCTACAGCTACACCTACGGCATCGTAGCAGCGAGGCGCAAACTTCTCGCTCATACACTTTGCCAGGCGTGTAACACGCAACATATAACCCGCAGTACACTGCATATTGCTCGAAAAGGTCGGCATATAGAAGTTATCGTTATTGCGCAAAACAGACGAGTCGGAACGCTCGGTAAGCCATAAATCTTCGCCACTCACAAGGGCGTTATATATACATACTATCTTCATCTATTTCAATGATTTAATTATGTCTTGAGCAACGCGATGGCTCGAGCCATCGCCACCCATCATCTCTTGTAATTCGGCAAACTCTGCCAACATCTTTGTGCGCTTGGCTCCGCCCTCCAAAATCGCATGCAACTCCTCGCTGACAGCTGCCACATCAACTTTGTTTACAACAATCTCTCGCACAGACTCGCGGTTGAGATTTATGTTTACGAGCGAAATATACGGGATTTTCAGAACAATTGGTCGTAACCACTCGTAAATCTTCGGTACATGGTACATCACAATCTCGGGCGTGCCGATAAGAGCTGTTTCGAGCGTTGCAGTGCCAGATGTTACGATTGCGGCCTCGGCATAAATCAGTGTATCGTAGGTCTTGTTGCAGACAAATTTTACCGCTGTACCCGATAATATCTTGTCGTACATTTCGCGCTCAATCCACGGTACTGCAGCCACAACAAACTGATATTGAGGGAAGTTTTGCGATATAGCCACCATATCGGCGAGGTTGTCCTTAATTTCTGAACGACGGCTGCCTGCCAACAATGCTACAATTGGTCGCTTGTCCAATCCTCCCTCGCGCAAAAACTCCTCACGCGAAGGCATTTGCGCCTTGTATTGTGCTATCGAGTCGCAGAGCGGATTTCCGCAGAATACGGGTTCGATGCCCTTCGAACGGAAATAGTCGGTCTCGAATGGGAATATCGTGTAGAGTCTATCGACATATTTGCGAATCTCCTTCACGCGCCACTCCTTCCAAGCCCACACCTTTGGTGCGATGTAGTAGTAAACCTTTATACCGCGCTCCTTTGCCCACTTTGCGATGCGCATATTGAAGCTCGGATAGTCTATAAGTATCACAACATCAGGATTGTATGCTTCGATGTCGCGCTTGCACTCGTCAATCTGTCCGAAGATGGTTTTGAGGTTGCGCAACACCTGCGCAATGCCGAAAAATGATGTTTCGCGGTAGTGCTTTGCCAAATTCTCGGCACCGCCTACCTCTGCCATCTTATCGCCACCCCAAAAGCGGAATTGTGCTTCGGAATCCTCTGCCTGCAAACCACGCATCAGATTACTTCCGTGCAAATCGCCCGACGGCTCACCTGCGATTATATAATATTTCATATTATATTTTTGCTTTTAGCCATTAGCCATTGGCCG
>JAFZDR010000210.1 GCA_017561105.1 Alistipes sp.
CTCACCCTCACTGCCTGCAGCAATGAGGGTGCTTCTCAAAAGTCACATAATAGACCTATTTCATTTAATAATGTTAGCACCCGCGCTGATATCGCTGATATTGAGGCGGCTGGCTTTGGTGTATGGGCAGGTATGAAGGCTAATGACGAGGCAACCTACACTCCGATACTTGAAAACGAACGAGTTTATCTGAGTGGCGGAGAGTGGACTTACGACAATACTCGTTATTGGCTTGACAACTGCGATTTCAGCTTTATTGCTTGCTATCCGCGCAAAGATGATTACTACACCTTCAATGCAGAGAACTGCTCTATAGAGTTTAGTGTCGCCGAGACACCGTCGGAGACCGATATCCTCGTGGCTACAAATGTGACAGATACAAGTTTTGAAGGTTTTAATCCTGCCAACCCGGTAAGTCTTACCTTCAGTCACGCGCTTACTCAGGTAGCCTTGCAAATTTGGCGTGATGGGGCGAAGCACTCCAATGATGAGATGCGAATCAAGAAGGTTACGCTTAGCAACCTCGCCAAAGCCGGTACATACTCGAGTGCGACAGGTGTGTGGAGCACAACCAATGAGAAGTTGAACCTCAGCTATGAGAAAACTGAGTTTACCGACGCTGACAACATCGGTGCGGCGATTGTTAAGGATAACGGCACATTAGATACCGGAGGTAAGGCAGCTAACCCATGGGGAGATATGTTGCTTATCCCTCAGACATTGGAGAATGTAGCGCTTAGAATTACCTACGAGCTTAAGCGACAGAATGCAGTCGACTGGGAGGAGGCCGAGTTGGAGGCCGCGTTACCGCCTGTTACTTGGACGATGAGCAATCGCTATACATACAATGTGGTGCTCTCTTCTGTTACGGATATTACAATTTACTATATCCAGACAAAGGTTGACCCATGGGGAACTCCACAGGTTGGTGGAACAGTTATTATTAAGTAGTTGAAAGCAAGATGAAAAGATTAAACTATATATTTGTGCTATTTGCGGTGCTTTTATGGGGCTGCAACGACTCTGCGTCACTTCAGGGCGATGGCGAGCAGATAGTAGTGCCTACAAAACCATATATCTACCTCGATGCTGCGGTTAATACAAAAGCATCTTTGGTTAGCGGTACAACGCTTAATGGTAACTTCTCGGTATTTGGCTACACATACGATTTTAACAATAAGTGGTCGACCTATCGAGTTACTGCCAAGCCTAATGTATTCGACAACGTACCTCAGAATGTAACTTTTAGTAACGGAGCGTATAAATACAATCCTATTAAGGAGTGGCAAGGTGGCAAATACACTTTCTTTGCTTTTTACCCGCAGACAGTATCGCACTCCACTGCATCTGACGAAGGTACTCCATTTTTGACCTATGCACCCGATTTTAACAATGTTGGTACACATATTGACATTATGACAGCTATGTTCGAGGATACCAGCCTCAGCAGTAGCCCTTATGTATATTTCGATTTCTACCACCGTTTGTCGGCAGTGGATGTTGTAGCTATGAACTTCTATGAGAATAGCTATGATGATCCGAATGCAGAGAATACTGTTATCACTGAAAAAATTACCATTGATATTGTAGACCTTGCTCTTCAATTTGAGAATGTGCAATACAAGGAGGCGAAGATCTATTTGGATAGACGAATACCTTCGGAGTGCACACCGGCTGATGCAGGTACTAATCCTCGCTACCAAATTATCACAGAAGATGACGAGTCAGGTGTCTTTATCAACTACAATGAGGATGCTACACTTCGCCCTATTACCACTACGCTAAGAAGTTCGATGATCTTCATTCCTCAGGAGAATACAAATCTTAAAGTTACAACAACCGTATCTTATAAGAAGCGTCGCCCTAATGGCAAGTACCTTACCGAAAATGGTAGCGATGTCTTCACTCAGACCATTGAGACTCCGTTCAAGCAGGCGTTGAAGGAGGGTAGTCGCTACTATTTGCAGATGACCTTTACCTCTTCTGCAGTATCGATCAGCATCCTCACATCGGCTGAGTGGGACGATATTAAAGTTGATTACGAGTTCGATTAAGCGATTAAGAAGATAAAGATATGAGATACACACGATATATTGTAGCATTTGTGGCGCTTATTTTGGCCGCAGCCTGCATAAACTCGGATATAGACGATGCGCCTATCAAGGTAGCCGGCTCTAAGGGTCAGTTGCAAGTTGTTGGCCGTATCTCTCAGTTCGCGGACTGCAATGTCGCAACCCGCTCAAAGAAGGATGGTGACGAGCCAAAGGTTACCTCTATGGGCTTGGCGTTGTTCCCAATCGAGAATGGCCAGATCGGAAATTGTATCTACTATGATTATCAGCTCGGCGGTAGCATTGTCTTTATCGTCGATCGCCACGACGCAGTGTTCAACAACTACACCGACAAGCAGTTTGCAATGTATATCTTTGCAAATATGCAGGATGCCGAGGGCTTCCCAACCGCTGCCGAGGATGGCGATGGCGTTGTAGGTGGCAAGGGCAAGTCGTTAGCATACTTTAAGAATCGTGCTGTTGCTGTGACTGAGAATATCGAGAATGTACCTGAGAACGGCTTCCCTATGATGGGATCGTTGGGCGATAATCGAAATGCCACCGATGTCGATGGCGGCACTCTTATTCTCAAGCCGACATCCGATGGAACCAATCCCGACGGACTCCCTATTGTTAATGGTTCGCCTACCGACAACCTCGAGATTCCGTTGAAGGCCATGTATGCGAAGTTCTCGTTTACTATCACCGTGAAGGCCGACCAGGAGATTGTGGGTAACAAGACTCCGCGTTTCGACATCATAAAATATTGGATCAACAACCTTCCAAGCACCGTTGATACCGACTCTGACACTGCTCCTGCGGGTGTTATTGAGATATCGGACTCCACAGAGCCGGGCAACTTTGCTCAGGGAGCTTCTGTTGCGAC
>JAFZDR010000211.1 GCA_017561105.1 Alistipes sp.
ATTGTTCTCTGCTACCTTGAAGTTGTTAACCTCCCAAGTTGCAGCGTTAGCAGCAGTCGAATCATACTTGAACGCAATCTTAATAGTCTTGCCTACGTATGCAGTCAAATCAGTTGTGTTAGTAACGAAGTTGTAATCGCTGTTAGTACCGTAAGTCGAGATTGTGAGCTGAGTCCAATCAGCACCGTCGTTCTCGCTAACCCACAAAGTGAGCTCCTCCGAAGGTGTACCTGCGAACTTGTGGCAGTGGTCAAACGATACAGCAGGCTTAGTAGCACCAACGAGGCTAATTGCTGGCGAGATTAACCACGACTCAGCATCTACAGCACCACCCGAATAGCCTGAAGCCTTCATGTAAGTACCGTACTGACCGCTCTCGTGCTTCCAAACATAAGTCAAAGTACCGAGCTCAACATCGTTGATAGTGAACTCGCCCTGACCGTTAGTGAACGACTCAGCGTAGATTGCATCGGTTGGGGTTGGAGTTGGTGTAGGATCCGGAGTAGGAGTTGCTGTGAAATCCAACTCACCACCGTTACCACCCTCTACGAGCTTGAAGTCGTCGAAACGACCACCACCGTTCGAAGCAGGAGCCTCGTAAGTGAAACGAGCGTAGAGCTTAGTAGCATCTGCCTTAGTCTTGAACTCAGTAGTTGTTGCATACCAACCGTTACCGCCGTTAGCAACAACCGAGAAGTTTACCTTAGCCCAGTTTGTACCGTCGTAACCCAACTCGAGGTGAACGAGCTCGTTAGTTACCTCAGCAAAGCCTGGCTTACCATCAACATAAGCGTTCTGGCACGATACATTGAAAGTGAATACATACTGCGAAGCACCCTTAACTGCGATATCCTTGATTACAAAGTTTGCACTTGCAGGAACCTTGTTCAAGAATACATATGGCTGACCGCTAACGCCGAGAGCATCCTCAGTTGGCTGATAGTTGCCACCCGAAGCACGAACAGAAGCGTTGCTACCAGCGTAAGTTACAGCTGCAGCAGCGTCACCCTGTGGGTTCCAACCTGTGAACTTATCAACATATGGCCAGTACGAACCATCCTTCTCTACATCGGTACCACAATCCTCATAGTAAGCGTACTCGTTCAAGTTCGTACCTGTAGAGTTCTGCGAAACCTGTACATCGAACGACTTAGTCGAAGGAACAGTTACGCCCGCTACCGACATCATCTTGCTTGCAGTGAACTTAATCACAAAGTTACGAGCTGCTGTTACTGGTGGAATCTCAACAGTTACAACAGTGTTGCCACGACCAACGAGTGTCGAAACAACAACATCCGACTGGTCGCAAGTTACTACCCAGTCAGCGTTTGATGTTACCTGCAAAGTCTCGGTTGTACCCTCCAAAGTTGCAGAAATAGTTGCAGGAGATACAGTGATCTCAGCCTTATTGCCGTCTGCCTCTTCTACCTCAGGAGTACAGCCAACACCAAAGAGCATTGCTGCTCCAGCTACAAATGCAAAAAATCTTCTTGCTTTCATAATTGTAATGTTTTGTAAGTTAATAAATTGTGAGAAAAATGTGTTTTAAAAAGTTAAAAAATAAGTTTATAGGTTCTTTTTCTTTTAATTCATAATTGGTTAATAACTGCGCGAAGATAAGAAAAGTTTAGATACGGAAAGCCATTTTAGACAATTATTTTTTAACAAAAAATAAGCCTGCTTTTCAACATACAAAAAAAAGAGTGAAGAAACCTCTCCACTCTATCGTTATTTTAATATCTCGTTTAGCTCAAAATTATCTTCTCGATCTGCTCAACCTGCTGACGGAATATCTTCTCGGTATCCATCAGGTTCGAAATAGTCTTGCAAGAGTGAAGAACTGTCGCATGGTTACGACCACCGATTGCAGCACCGATATTGGTGAGCGGCTGCTTGGTGTGCTTCTTTGCAAGGAACATTGCCAACTGGCGGGCAATAGCCACCTCGCGAGTACGCTCCGACGAGTTCATGCGCTCACGATCGACATTCATTTCGGCACATACGGTGTCGATAATATGATCGATTGTAATCTCCTTCTGATACATCGAAACATAGACCTTCAACACCTCTTTTGCAAGGGTTGTAGTGATGCGCTTATTCATAAATGTAGAGTTAGCCACAAGCGAAGAAATTGCACCCTCTATCTCTCTGATATTTGCCGAGATATGCTCCGCCAAATAAGAAACTACTTCATCAGGAATATCGGCATTGAGCTGACGCGCCTTTGTGCGGATAATCTTAATCTTTGTTTCGTAGTCAGGGATGCGAATTTCGGCCGACAAACCCCACTTGAAACGGGTCAGAAGTCGCTCCTCGATATCCTTCAACTCTACCGGTGGTTTATCTGAAATAAGCACTAACTGCTTACCCGACATCTGCAGGTGATTGAAGATGTTGAAGAAGGCGTTCTGAGTACCCGGCTTGCCCGACAACTCCTGAATGTCATCCAAAATTAAGACATCAACAGCCTGATAGTAGTGGATGAAGTTTGGAACATCGTGATTGAGGGTCGCAGCCTGGAATTGGGCCTGGAATTTGCTCATCGCAACATACAAGACCTGTAACTCAGGGAATCGCTGACGCACCTCGTTGCCGATTGCGTGCGCAACATGGGTTTTACCCAAGCCCGAATCACCATAGATATAGAGTGGGTTGAACGGAGTGTGACTACCCGGATTTACCGAGATTGACATCGCTGCCGAACGCACCAATCTGTTGCACTCTCCCTCAATAAAATTATCAAATGTATAATTTCTGTTGAGCTGAGGATCAATTCGCAGACGATTTATGCCTGGAATTACAAAAGGATTTCGTATATTTGAGGTGTCGGTTGGCTGCGTAAACTGAGGTTCAGGGGTTGCAGTACCTCCAACACTCGGAACGACAATCGAATTATCGCTCTTTGGAACAGCGCCATTATCCTTTGGTATAGCGTAATACAAGCGTGTATCGCGGCCGAAGAGTTGCGCGATAATAGGCTTTAATACCTGGCTGTAGTTATCCTCAATCGTCTTAGCAAAATTACGATTAGGTACCTTGATACGCAGTCTTACGCCATCGAACTCGAGCGGCTCGATAGGCAGAAACCATTGAGCAAACTCCTGCTCGGAGGTCTTTGTCTTCAACTCGCTAAGGCAATTTTGCCAAGCATCATTATATGTCGCAGCGTTCGCAAGCATAAATAGCTGATTATAAATAGTTTGGGTTATTTTTGCATATCAAATCACACCCTTTGTGCGGTTTGACATTGCAAAGGTGGAAATAAAATTGTGGAAAAAAAAATGGCGCAACTATTGTTTTTTAATTATTATTTACTAAGGGAAAACGAAAGAATTTTTTGTGATTAAATTTAACTCGCTGATTTACTAATGTTACAAATAATTTTATTATATTTGCAGTGATAAAAAAACGAATAACTCTCCAAGAAAATATAAACAAAACTTATAAACATAAAACTATGGATAACTTACAGCAATTGGTTATGACCAAAGCCGAGAAGTGGCTTGGTGCAGAGTTCGACGAGGCAACACGCAATGCCGTTCAGAATCTGATAGATAACGATCAGAAGGAGCTTGTAGAGAGCTTCTACAAGGACTTGGAGTTCGGAACCGGTGGCTTGCGCGGAATTATGGGCGTAGGTACAAACCGCATGAACAACTACACTGTAGGCTTCGCCACTCAGGGTCTGTCAAACTATCTTAAGCTTAACTTCCCGGGCGAGGAGATTCGCGTAGCTGTTGCTCACGATTCGCGCAACAATTCGCGTACATTTGCAGAGCGCGTGGCTGACATCTTCGCATCGAATGGTTTCAAGGTATTCCTTTTCGATGAGTTGCGCCCTACTCCGGAGTTGTCGTTCGCAATTCGCGAGTTGAACTGCCAGTCGGGTGTTATGATCACTGCATCACACAATCCTAAGGAGTACAACGGCTACAAGGCTTACTGGAGCGACGGTTCGCAGGTTACATCTCCACACGATGTGAATATCATCAAGGAGGTAGAGAAGATTACCGAGGTATCGCAGGTATTGACAGGTTTGAATGCCGAGAATATTACCATTCTCGACGAGAAGTTTGACGAGAAGTATCTCGCAAAGATCAAGGAGTTGCAACTTTCGGCAGATAGCGTAGCTCGCTTCCACGACATGAAGATTATCTACACCCCACTCCACGGAGCGGGCGTGCGTCTTACTCCTGCATCATTGAAGAACTTTGGTTTCACCAATGTTATTTCGGTGCCTGAGCAGACCGTTTTGGATGGAAACTTCCCTACTGTTGCATCTCCAAATCCGGAGAACCGTCCTACAATGAAGATGGCTATCGACTTGGCGGAGAAGGAGCAGGCAGACCTCGCAATGGCTACCGACCCTGATTCTGACCGTATCGGTTTGGCTTTGCGCAACTCGAAGGGCGAGTATGTGTTGCTCAATGGCAACCAGACTCTCGTGCTCTTGATGTGCTACCAGCTCACCCGTTGGGCAGAGACCGGCCGTATCAAGAATGGCGACTATGTAGTAAAGACTATCGTATCATCTATGATGCCTGACGCTGTAGCCGAGGCTTATGGCGTTAAGTGCTACAACTGCTTGACCGGCTTTAAGTTTATCGCAAAGATTATCCGCGAGAACGAGGGCAAGGCTCAATACATCGGTGGTGGCGAGGAGTCGTTCGGCTACCTCGGAGGCGACTATGTACGCGACAAGGATGGCGTTTCGGCTTGTTCGTTGGCTGCAGAGGCTGCTGCTTGGTGCCGCGACACAAAGGGTGTAACACTCTACGAGTGGTTGCAGGATCTCTATGTTAAGTTCGGCTTCTATCGCGAGGATCTCGTAAATGTAGTTCGCGAGGGTAAGGACGGCGCAGAGCAGATTCAGAATATGATGGTTGAGTACCGCGCAAATCCTCCGCAGACAATTCTCGGCTCGAAGGTTGTCGAGGTTTATGACTACAAAACTTTGGAGTTGAAGAACACCGTAACTGGCGAGATATGCCCTATCCCTGGCATAGAGGATAAGAGCAATGTATTGCAGTGGATCACCGAGGATGGAACAAAAGTTTCGGTTCGCCCATCGGGAACAGAGCCAAAGATCAAGTTCTATTTCGGCGTGAAGGCAGAGTTGCCATCGGTTGAAGAGTTTGAGAAGGTAGAGGCTGAGCTCGACGCAAAAATTGCGGCTATTAAGGCGGAGTTGAAACTTATATAATATATACATATTTAATATATGACTACGAAGGAACGAATAGCAAAGGCTTTGGCGCTCGCCACCGACACCAAAGTCTTTGAGATGGAGAGCAATATTTTACACCTTGCACCATCTATTTTTAAAGAGCAGTTTGGCGATGCTAAAGCGATTGTTATCGCCGACAAGAATACTTGGCGCGTTGCCGGTGAGGAGGTTTACAACCACCTTGTAAAGGCCGGAATCGACACCACCTCTCACATTATCCAGAAGGATGAGTTTCACGCTGAGTGGTGCTATGTGATGGAGGTTGAGGAGGCTGCCAAGGAGGCCGGAGCCATTATGGTTTCGGTTGGTTCGGGCGTTATTAACGACTTGTGTAAGTTGGGTTCGCACCACCTCAATCAGCAGTATCTATCAGTAGCTACCGCAGCATCGGTTGATGGTTATTCGTCGTTTGGTGCATCAATCAGCTACGAAGGTTTGAAGCAGACATTCGAGTGCCCTGCCCCGGTTGCTATCTTGGCTGATATCGATGTTATTGCCAATGCACCAAAGGAGATGACTGCGGCGGGTTATGCCGATCTTGCAGCTAAAATCCCTTGCGGTGCAGAGTGGATGATTGCAGACCTTATGGGTACCGAGCCGCTTATTCCTGAGGCTTGGCATGTATTGCAGGATGTTCTCGATGATCAGTTGGCAAATCCTGATGGCGTGGCCAATGGCGACAAGGAGGCTATTGCAGCTCTCTTCGAGGGTTTGACATTGAGTGGCTTTGCTATGCAGGCAGCTCGTTCGAGCCGTCCGGCATCGTGTACAGATCACCTCTTCAGCCACTACCTCGATATGACAGGCCACACCTATAATGGCAAGTTGCAGTCACATGGTTTCCAGGTAGCTATCGGAACACTTACAATGTGTGCATTCTTCGATGCATTCCTCGAAATGGATTTGCGCAACCTCGATGTCGATAAGTGCGTAGAGGCTTGGCCATCGCTCGAAGAGGAGCAGCAGCGTGCACTCGAGATCTTCAAGGATTTCGTATCGCCACAGTTGGGCTACAAGGAGATGACCGCTAAGTATAACGATAAGGAGACCGTTCGTGATCAGCTCACACTCTTCAAGAAGCATTGGCCACTCTTGAAGGCTCAGTACCGCAAGCAGGTATACACCTTCGAGAAGATGCAGGAGCGTTTCCGCAAGGTTGGTGCACCGGCTGATCCTGCCGATATCGGCGTAACTCGTCAGCAGTTGAAGGATATGATGCCATTCGTGCAGATGATGCGCTGGCGTATGAACTTGCTCGACCTCGCTCGTCGTGGCGGATTCTACGATGAGTTGGTAGAGAAGGTATTCGGTAAAGGCGGAGCTTGGGAAATTGCATAATTTAACTATAACAAATTGACAATGAGACTTATTAAAGGTATTTTATGTGCTGTAGCAATGTTTGCAACAGTTGCTACCTATGCACAGAAGCAGGAGATTCGCGTATTCTCGCACCGTGGAGGTCGTATGGAGTTCGATGAGAACACCATGGCTGCATTCCAGGCGAGCTACGACGCAGGATATCGCGGTTTTGAAGTTGATATCCGTTTTACAAAGGATAATCAGATGGTTATCACTCACGACAGCACCTTGGAGCGTACAACTAACGGCTCGGGTATTGTAGAGGAGAAGACTGCAGACGAGTTGCGTGCTTTGCAGACCAAGAAGGGCGGAAAACTCGCATTCTTGCCTGAGTTGCTCGAGTGGTTGAAGGACAAAAAGGGCTTGTATGTAGAGTTCGAAATGAAGACCAAACCCGAGAAGTTCTACCCTGAGGCACGCCTTCAGGAGTATTGCGACATGCTCTATGCTATGGTTATGGCCGATAAGCCTGCCGATGCAGATTATGTATTCACATCGAGCGACTATCGCGGGTTGCGCTACTTACAGCAAAAGTATCCGGGTGTTGATTTGTTGATGATTACCGGCAAGCCATTGAACGAGTGGACTATCCGCATGGCGAAGTCGCTCGGCATCAATCGCATTGGTGCAAAGATGCCCGGCACAACTCGTGATGCCGTAAAGAAGGCTCACAAGGAGGGGTTGACCGTAAGCCTTTGGCCTGGCTACTCTACTGCCGATTTCGTACTTGGCGCATACCTCGGTGCCGACTATATGTGTA
The DNA here is from genome assembly GCA_017561105.1 of Alistipes sp. Lineage (GTDB taxonomy): Bacteria > Bacteroidota > Bacteroidia > Bacteroidales > Rikenellaceae > Alistipes. Next base: position 7,347 of record JAFZDR010000211.1, read on the forward strand.
CCGATGTACCATTGGCGGTTAAGAAATTTGCCACCGAGAAGACACCATGGTTGAATGTTAAGTATTAGTTAATATAAACCTATCTAAATTAAACACAATGAAGATTTTAAAGTTATTCGCAGTTGCGGTATTGGCATTGGTTTCTACTACTGCATTTGCACAGAAGAACGAGATTACTCTCTTGGCACACCGTGGCGGTTGTGGCGAGGGCATGGAGAACACACTCGGCACTTTCGAGAAGAGTCTTGCGGCTGGTATTCGCGCATTCGAGATTGATGTTCGCGTTACTAAGGATGGTAAGATTGTTTTGCAGCACGACAACACACTCAAGCGTACTGCAGGCGTTGACAAGTGCGTAGAGGATATGACCGAGAAGGAGTTGCGTGCAATCACTTTGAAGGATGGTTCGAAGCTCTGCTTCTTCGACGAGCTTTTGAAGTTGCTTAAGAATTATCCGGGATTGTTCCTCGAGATTGAGATGAAGAGCTCGAAGTATAGCGATGAGTTCCTCTATAGCTCAGGATATTCTGACAAGGTTGCTAAGCTGGCATTAAAGATGAAGCCTGCGGAATCAACCTATGTATTCACATCGTTTGACACACGCCCATTGCGCTACATAAAGGAGCACTATCCTGAGTCGGAGACTGGATATATCACAGGCGAAGGTGTTAATCACGAGACTATTGCGATCGCCTTGGCTATTGGCGCAAAGCGCATGGCTGCACACATCAACAGAACTTCGCGTGCAGATATGGATCGCGCACATCGCAAGGGTCTTCTCGTTAACTTGTGGCCAGGCAAGAGCGACGATTCGCTTCTTCGCGCTTGGGCTTTGGGTGCGGACATCCACTGTACCGACTACCCTTCTCACATGCTCGACTACGCAAAGAAGAATTGCCCTTGGTTGACTATCAAGTAGTCCTTCTATAGAGTACAAATAAAAAGAGCTGTCGTTTTTGCGGCAGCTCTTTTTATTATAACTTTTCGAGCAATCGTTTGATTGCGGGAATTTTCAGAACGGGCAGAATTGCATGTGCAGGCAATAACCAGCAAGCTCCGACTGCAACCTTTGTAAACAGGCCCGGAATGGTCGATCTGCGACGACGATCCAAGGCGCGAATACCGGCTTTCGCCATCTTTTCGGGGCGCATCATAAAGCCGATGGCTCTCAACCACTTGCGATGTTTCTCCTCAAGCGTGTAAAGAGGTGTATCCACCGCACCGGGATAGACCGTTGTAACGGTGATATTGTGCGGACGGAACTCGTACCACAACGACTGTGCAAAGCTCTTCAAATAGGCCTTTGTAGCAGCGTAATACGATACGGTAATATAGGGAGTCCATGCGGTCATCGACGACATAATAAGGATGCGGCCACCGCCGCGCTCGCGCATATCCTCGCCGAAGAGTCGGCACAACTTTGCAGGGGTTACGCAGTGGAGATTTGTAATAAACTCCGCCATCGAAGGCTTGGTATTCAAGAACATTCCAAACTGGAGTATTCCAGCATTGCTAACAAGGGTATCAACCTCGTACTCATGCTCCTTGCACCACTCGTAAATCTGCTCGGCTGCATCAACCTGCGAAAGATCCGAATAGAGCGCAACAGCCTCTACTCCAAATCGTTGCTTTATGTCGGCAGCAACCTCCTCGTTGCGCTCGCGCTGGTTGCTAACGACGATTACATTGTTGCCCTTTTCGGCAAATTGCTCGGCATAGCAGAGGCCAATTCCCGACGATGCTCCTGTGATAAGTGTAAATTTCATGGCACGAAAGTATGAAAAATTTGCGTAAAAAAGTCGTTTTTGGCGAAAAATTAGATACCTTCGCACCCAAAATAGAGAAATTATGGTAAGAGGTTTATCTGCAGTAGGACTTTTGATCTGCTCAAATCTGTTTATGACACTGGCTTGGTATGGCCAGGTAATGTTCAAGTCGCGCTTCGAGCGCATCGGCCTGGTGGCGATAATATTCATTAGCTGGCTCGTGGCATTCTTCGAGTATTGCTTTATGATTCCTGCCAACCGCATCG